>JAHFNN010000028.1 GCA_023267315.1 Candidatus Nomurabacteria bacterium
GCTTTTTCGAATCACGGTGCTCCCGGTAGGAATCGAACCTACATTTTAACTTCCGCAAAGTCATGTCCTATCCATTGAACGACGGGACCAAAATTAATTGGTATCATGTCCTATCGTTTGCCTGTCAGCCTCTGGCTGAAACGACGGGACCAAAAAACAGCACGTGTACATACTACACGAAATTAGGAAATTGTGAAGCTAAAAGCCCAAGGAGTCCATAATCTTATGTGATGATGGCTCACGAATATCTTTTTCGGGGATATACGGCAAAAGTACTTCTCGAATGAATTCACCATCCATTTCAGGTAGGGGGACGACAATAATCGGCATGATAACTCGGCCGGATTCGAAAACTAGTTTGTGTTCTGTAGTTCCTTCTTCTACATTGAACCCTTTTATATTCCCATATGGATAGAGGTAATTCTCAATCTTAATACCATCCTTGTTGAGTTCGTAGTGAATAGTACGAGGAGGTTTGACTGTGTAGGTAATGAGAATAATGCCACCCAAGATGATGAAGAGTGCAAACAGAAAATCATGATAAATTATGGCGCCAGTTGCGATTGCCACTGCAATAACACCGACCGCCCAGTACCAATCTGGTGATCTTTTTACATGAATATATTCCAATGCAGTCCATTCTATTTTTTCAAAAGGAGTTTTCTCATCTGCCATATACACAATCGTAACAAATAAGGATGCAAAAGACTAGATGGTTTGGTGGGGTTGCAAATTTTTTACTCATCCTATATAGTGAACACGTGAATAATTATTATATAAAAACCAATTGTCCCATCTTTTTCCCAGCGAACTACTCGGTGGTTGGTTTTTGTACTCAATAATTTAGACTCTCACATACGCTAAAGATTGATAATAAACACCAGCTCCCGAGGCTGGTTTATTTATTTGTTCTTTATTGTATTTGTTATTTCAAAACTTAAAATTAACCCAAAAAACTATTTCACTCATGAAAAGTAAAATTGCAATTCTAGGGAATGGTAAGCTGACCTTGTCCATTGTATTGGACTTCATCGCTTCCGGATTAAAAGACTCTCTCGTTGTTATTGGTAGAGACACATCCAACCTCACCGCATTTGATAAGCTTGGCGTACGGGTTTCAAGAAAGATAGAGGATGCACAAGAGGCCTCGTTTATCTTCATCACCGTTACACCGAGTGCACTAGGTGAGCAGTTGTTCCGTATGCGAGTGTTGGACATAAAATTCCCGACTCAGGTTGTGTCGATTGTTTCAGGCAGTAATGCATATGACATCGCTCAATTTTTAGGAATTAAACAGCAGTGTGTCATTGTTGGTACAGCGACTGCAAACATTCAGTACGGGTATGGTCTGCTCTATTTTGGTCGTAAGGCTAATATTCAAGAAGATCTTACAAAACTCTTCCGGCCGAGCAATAAGATTGTGTTTGGAAAATTTAAGAACATCATTAAGAAAGTTACTGCATGGGGTGCGATGGCTGGTATTGATACCAAAGCGCTCATTCTTATGTATGAGAGTTTAAGTGATGATCTGAAGGTTCAATGTTCACTGCGACAGTTTCTACTCCTTATCAAGCATCACATCAAAGAGCAGGGGATTAACGCCTATAGCGATATTCATCCTGAGGTAAACATTGTTGTTGATTATTTGCAAAGAAAAGCACGTATTTTGCGTGAAGTTTTAGGATATGGATACTCTGCAGGCAGCCATATTTCAGTTGATTCTTTTTACAGCACTGTTTGTGCACTACTCGAAATTAAAGATTTAACAATTGATGCACTGCATGGACATATTCTAAAGGTTGCTACCAAAGGAGGTTGTACTGAAAAAGGTCTCGCATTGATGAAAACAATTGAGGATCTTTCATATGAAAAACTCAAGGATATCATTTCTGCAATTCATTTTCGGACCAGCCAGTTTCGCAAAGAGGCACGCGCTTCTATTGAAAATGAGCGTGGTCGAATAGCGAATGTTAAGACTGAGGAAGTGTCATCTTCTCTCCCGGGTAAATTTATTATCGCGTAGTTTTTTGGGTTACAGAATAGAATCCTTCTTGCCAGTAGTGGCAGGAAGGATTTCTTTTTATATAAATAAAAAAACCGCAACTGCATAAAATATATTTATACAGGTGCGGCTTGTGCTGGTTCGGTTTTTTTTAACCGACCACGCATTTTTGTTAATAGGTATTCATAGCCCAATCCGGTGATCAGATTATCCACTACTGTAAGGATACAGAGCTTATATATCTGCGTTATATCAAACTTCCAAACGATTGTGCATACGATAAGGACAGGCAATTGATATAAACTCAATATTGTTCCCGACGAAATTGATTTTCGCCACAGTGATTTCGAACCGTTCATCAACCTTGCATACATCTTATCGTTTATCCATCCGCAATATCTTGAAAACGAAAAAGTGATTAAACCATATGCCAGTCGATAGCTCAGTTGAAGGGGATTCAGCCCGATCCATAATAATTCGATTGGTGCAGTGAATATTCCTATAATACTTCGATATAGTGTGTATGCTGATGTGTCAGCTAACAATTTCCTAAACCATCCATTAAATCTTTTGATCAATTGGTACCTCCTTTTTTATTAAGTTTTGAAATTTCTAATACAAAAATATAATACATCAAAAAATAGAAATAGTCAATATTGGTATTGTTTAAAATTAAAATGAGATTCGCCCGCGACTAAAACTTTTTCGTCAAAGAGTTTTGTCTGGGAGTCTCCCGACACGATTTACTAATCGCCGCCTCGCGATTTTGCCTACTGGCAAAATATAGCTCCAGCGTTCGAATCTCACACGCATAACACGCAGGTGTTGTGCTCTCTTCCGCTCAATAAAAAAGGCCGACCAATGTCGGACTCTTTTTTATACGAGCGGAGGAGGTGAGATTCGAACTCACGGACCCCGTTAAGGGTCTCTTGTTTTCAAGACAAGTGCCTTCAACCACTCAGCCACTCCTCCTCATTAACATTCGTCGGAGTGGCTTCATGCCCTTCGGGCACTCCCTCACGTCTGCCTTACGGCATCGACGTGTCGGCTTTGGGGCCGAACGGATGAAAATCAAAACTGTTTGATTTTCATAGCACACTCCTCCTCTTAATACTACTTCTTTTCGAACTCTATTTTGTTGTTTTTGACTACCGCCTTGATATCTTTGATATCTTTTTTGGCAACAATAAAAATGTAATAAATTTCAAGTATTGCAAGCGTATTTACGAGCAATAGGACAACGAACCAACCCTTTTCGTTTCTCTTGGCTGCGGTCCATAGAGCGTATCCTTTCCATGGAATTGTCCATATAAGGAGTACCACCATGAGCCAGAATATCGGTGCGTTCCAAAAATTTATCATAGGGCTATGATAGCAGAATTGAGGTCGAAATACAATAAATTCATTCCATATGATAAGCTTTCTGTATATATATGAAACGAATGGGAATCGACTATGGGAGCAAGCATATTGGGGTCGCTTTGTCGGATGAGGGGGGTAGAATTGCCTTCCCGCATAGCATTTTAGATCGCTCAAAGCGATCTGGACTTGATATTGCCGTTTTAGCAGCTAAAGAAGGGGTGGCTGAAATTGTCATTGGTGAATCACTCGATTTCTTTGGTAAACCAAACACGATTATGACTGAGATCGCTAAATTTGCGATGGAACTTGGTGAACAGACAGATCTACCGATTCATTTTGAAAAAGAATTTCTCACATCTCATCATGCAACACCACAGAAAGGGAAGAGTGGGCTCAATGCTCGACAGACAAAACTCTCAGAGCGGACACCGATTGATGCATCAGCTGCAGCACTCATCCTCCAGCGGTTTTTAGACCGAATGAATACTAAATAGACACTATGAATTCAGAATCCCGAATTTGCCAAAATTGTAAAACAGATTTTACCATCACACCTGATGATTTTTCTTTTTATGAAAAAATAAAAGTTCCAGCACCTACGTTTTGTCCGGAGTGTCGAATGATACGACGTCTCTCCTGGCGAAATAATCGATCACTCTATAAACGCGAATGTCATCTTTGTAAAAAAACAGTTATTGGTATGTATGCAGAGGATGGTGCTCCGGTAATGTGTTCAGAGTGTTACAACAGTGACGCATGGGATAGACATGCGTATGCTCGTAGTGTTGACTGGTCAAAAGATTTTTTTAGCCAGATATATGAAATATTCAAAAAACAGCCACGAGTATTTCAATATCGTATCGGTACTGTGGTTAATAGTGATTTTGGAAATTCGGTGGTGAATAGTAAGGATGTGTATTTAGGATACTCGATCATTGAATCTGAAAATATCATGTATTCTGAGAGTGTTGATAAATCACGGGACAGTATAGATTCTTTGATTGCACATGAAATTGACCAATGTTCTTGGAATATTTCTTCTGACAAGAATTATAATTCTCATTTTCTAGTGCAATCACAGTCTAATATTGATTCATATTTTTTGTTTGATTGTACGAATTGCCAGCATTGCTGTTTGAGTAATAATCTCCGAAACCAATCGTATGTTTTTGAGAATAAAAAATTATCAAAAGAAGCATATGCTGAAAAAATAAAAGAACTACAGTTGTATAGTCGTACCGGATTTGAATCAGCTAAAAAGCGTTTTACTGACATTGTTCGAGAAAGTATTCATAAATATGCGCAAATATATGCTTCTGTAAATGTGACTGGAGATTTTGTTAATAATGCAAAAAATTCACTCGCTTCCTTTGACATACAATCTTCAGAAGATATTAAATATTCTGCCCGAATTATAAAATCAAAGGATATGTACGATTGCTACGCAGTTCTTACGGGTGAACTGGAATACGAAACAATGTCAGGTAGCGAGAATTGTTATAAGCAGATTGGTTCAATGCTTTGCTTTAGTTCAAAAGATATAGAATATTCGATGTTTTGTAGAAATTGTTCCAACTGTTTTGGTTGTATTGGGCTTAAGAACAGTAGCTACTGCATTTTAAATACACAATATACAAAAGAAGAATATGAAATACTTGTTCCTAAAATTCGACAACACATGCTTGATATGCCATACATCGATAATTTGGGGCGCAAGTTTACGTATGGTGAATTTTTTCCATACGAGTTTTCTCCGTTTTCATATGATGAAACAGTAGCACAGTATTATTTTCCACTTGATGAAAATGGGATTACCCATCTTGGGTATAAATTTATTTCTCGAGATAGAAAAAGTAATGTCATTACAATTACATCAGAAGAGATACCCGATTCAATTAATGATGTATCAGATTCAATTTTGAATGAAACGCTTGGCTGTGTGCATGGAGGTGAATGCGAACATCAATGCACTGTTGCATTTCGTGTAACTCAAAAAGAATTGCAGTTTCTTCAGTCTAAGAATTTACCACTTCCGAATAAATGCCCAAATTGCAGGCACTATGAGCGGCTTGGTTTTTGTAATACCTACAGGCTTTGGTCGCGTACCTGTATGTGCGAAAAGAGTGATCATGGTCACGAAGCTCAATGTAAAAATGAATTCGAAACAACCTATGCCCCTGATCGACCCGAGAAAGTATATTGCGAAAGTTGTTATCAAAAAGAAGTATTATGACAAAAATTATCTGCTTTGATGTTGACGGGACGCTGGTACCAGGAAATGCATGGTTGTATTTAAGCGCGCACCTGGGTGTTGATATTGATGAACACAAGGCACTGTATAAGAAAGTGGTGGATGGGGTTCTTCCGATGACAAAAGCAGAACCGCAGTTACGAAATAAATATATTAAAAGTGGTAATGCGACCGAGAAGAATATCGAAAAAATACTGAAGTCGATTAGACCACTGCCATTCGCAGAAGAATTGTTTAAAATATTGCGTCAAAGAGGCTACGCCCTCTACCTTGTATCTGGGGCGCTTGATGTCTTTGTAGAAAGTATTGGCAAGAAATTAGGAGCAGATGGATACTATGCATCATCCTCACTCCTATACAATAAAAAGGGCGTGCTTTCTCAGATAATTTCACCAATAGAACAGTCCGAACTCAAGGTAAAAACACTAGAATATCTTGCAAAGGAAAATAATATTCCAGTGACTGACATTATTTTTGTAGGTGACAGTGATAATGATATTGGCGCTTTCACTATTACCGGGCGAGGGATTGCTGTAGGAGAAACACCCTTTGAACTTGAGGCACGTGCATGGAAGAAAATTTCTTCGCTTGAAGAACTTCCTTCTTTTGTTTAGCTTCTTTCGGTATTAAGTTTTTAATAGAAATGCTATAAATAATTCATGAATAATTTCAAAAGTGACCAATCACTGCAGGATTTCCAGTTATTGATCCATAATGTCTATGGAGTTACTGATGATAGAGATTATTCAACGTGGGATCTCTGTTCTCATGTTGAACGCTATAGTCTTCGGGCGGTCAAAGGAATTCGCAAGGAACAAATTGATAAAATAAGACTCAATCTGCTGGTCGCGATGTCCTGGGCTATGTCATTTGGAAACAGATTTCATATAGAGGTTGATGAAGAGGTATGGAAACATTTTCCGTACTTATGCACTTATTGTGGTGATACTCCCTGTCAGTGCAAGGCGCTCAAATCAAGTGGTAGAAAGAATGTTGTTGTTAATGAGTTAAAACGTCCTAAAACGTTGAAAGAGTGTCAAAAAATGTTTGAGTTAATTTACCCAAGTGCTTCCCGCAATCTTGTTGATGCGGGTATACATCTTGCCGAAGAAGTGGGTGAAATAGTCGAAGCAGTACAGATATATCTTGGGGAACATAAAGTAGAAGATATGAAACAGATTTCACTTGAACTTGCTGATTATTTCTCTTGTATTTTTGCGGTAGCAAACTCTGCGGGTATAGATATTGCTGATGAACTTGAGAAAATGTATGCTAATGGTTGTCCTATTTGCAAACATCTTGTCTGTGAGTGCACATTTAGTACTACTACCCACCATTTAAGTTAATTTCTATGGAACACATAACATACGATGAATTTAAAAAAATGGATATACGGGTCGGGACAATCCGGCATATTGAGCCAGTAGAGGGTACTGACAAGCTTTTGAAGTGTCAGATTGATTTTAATGAAAAAGACGAAGCAACTTCTCCGGAGGGGGTTTTGAGTGTCCAACCGAAACTCCGGCAGATTGTTTCAGGGATTCGAGAATTTTATCCAGAATATGAAAAACTCGTTGGTAAACAAGTCCTCTATATCGTCAATCTTGAGCCGCGGATGATTCGCGGTATCGAATCACAAGGAATGCTCATGGCTGTGGATGGTAAAGAAGGAGCTCCGGTATTTCTGGTCCCAGAAGTAGAAGTTAATCCTGGCTCACGCGTCAGATAATATGTTTCATCTTGATCCAGTACACATCATTCAGGCAGCCGGACTTATCGGCATTTTCGCTATTATTTTCACTGAAACTGGGTTACTTGTCGGATTCTTTTTGCCCGGTGACTCTTTGCTTTTTGCAGCTGGACTCCTCTCATCTCAAGGATTCTTTAATCCATTTATTTTATTTGCTGTTGCGGTTGTTGCGGCGATTTTAGGGGATAGCACGGGGTATCTGATCGGTAAGAAAGTTGGTCCGAAAATTTTTACACGCGAGAAGTCTTTGATTTGGAACCCGAAACATATCGTACGCACGCAAAAATTTTTTAATAAATATGGCAGCATTACTATTTTATTGGCACGACTTGTTCCAATCGTACGTACATTTGCTCCAGTGCTCGCCGGAGTAGGAGATATGAAGTATCGAACATTCATTTCATATAATATCTTGGGTGGTTTATTGTGGCCCGCCCTCGTAATCATTCCTGCATATTTTTTTGGGAATTTGATTCCCCATATTGATTCGTATATTTTCCCCATAATGATACTCATTGTTGTTGCGTCACTAATCCCTGCTGTTATTTTCGCACTGAAGAAGAAATAAGCTTGCGACATTCACTTCATACTATAACTGTCGTATAATAGAAGTAATGTCTTATTATTCCTCTACACTCTTCTCGTTTCTTGGTAAAAATAGCACCACTGGTCTTGATATATCGGACCACGCTCTTGTTACGGCTGAGCTTTTGAAAAAGAATAAAGGTCTCTCGCTTGGACGCTATGACATGGAAGCACTTCCACTAGGGCTTATTGAATCCGGTATGGTGCACAACCCAAATCGATTGATCGAGATTCTTTCGCGATTTGTACGAAAGAATAAGATAAAAAATGCGCGAATTTCAGTCCCCGTCGAGAAGGTGTATTTCGCAACATATACGGTGCCGAATGTGAGTGCGAAGAAATTACGTGACGAAGTCAAAAAGAATTTAAAAGAACATGTACCGGTACCGGTCAGCGAGCTCCTCGTAAGTTATGATGTTCTTGCAAAAAGTGACAGAGAGGTTGTGGTGCATGTCTCGGCTGTTTCAAAAATTCTGATCAAAAAATATCTCTCGGTGTTTAAGCGCGCTGGCTTATCTGCTTCAGCAATAGAGCTTAAAGGTCACTCATTACTGCGTTCACTGATTGCGAAGAAAGATGATCAAGCGTATATGATTGTGGAGTTTGGATTTTTGAAAACGACAGTATATATCGTTCAAGAAGGAGTACTCTTGGGGCAAATTGAAAGTCCGGTGGGTGGGATGCTTTTGTCACGACTACTGGAAAAGAATTGTAATATCTTATTTGAGGATGCAGAAAGTTTTAGAAAAGAACACGGTATTAGTAAGAATCCGGAGCATAAGAAATTGTGCATGCCACTCATGAAGGGGCTCTCGGTACTCACTGATGATATTGATGATTTGTATATTCATTGGCATACCGCTAAACATGATCTTATAAAAAAACATAAGATCGAAAAAATTATTTTGGTTGGCGACAATGCTGATATGCCAGGATTGGCGGCATACATTCAAGCAACGCTCCGGCTTCCTGTAGAGGATGGAAATGTGTGGACGAATATTATGGATATAAAAACCGAATTGCCTCCGGTTACATTTCGTGACTCATTGCATTTTGCAGGGGCGCTTGGTCTGGCGCTGGGGGGATTTGAGAACGAATGATTGACCCCGTGCGTGTTTTAGTATACTTTTCATATATTGCCCCTGTAGTTAAATGGATATAACTGCGGACTTCTAAGCCGCTATTCGAGGTTCGATTCCTCGCGGGGGCACAAGACTAAAAAATAGCGAATGGTTTCGCTATTTTTTGTACTTGTGCCGGCCGGAGCGCGACGGCGCGAGGCGGGGTCGCGGAAATTTTCAGTAGAAAATTATCTGTGACCACAATTAACAGCAGTCGGATAATCCGACTGCTCGGCTTTTTCTGTATGTGTGCCGGGCGGAGCGATGTTTTGCGAGCACGCAAAACCGCGAGCCGGGGTCGAAAGATTTTACGAGCGACGGCGAGGAAAATACTCGTGACCACATCCCTGTTGTCGGTGTCAGCCGGAGCGATATTTTGCCTCATTTCAATATCTATGTTCTAAGTTGTTTTACCCATGTTTTTTACCTACTAAGTTGTAAGATTTACCTATAAGCAACGTTATCTATAACGTGCTTCATTATAAGTTATTAATGTAAGTTAAAAATATATGAAAAAGAAATTACTTATTTCGGGTCTCGTCCTTGCACTTGTTGCAGGATTTATGGGTGTCGCAAAGGCTGATGCAGATACAACAGCTCCTACGGTAGCTATTACATCTCCAATAGCTAATATGGCGCTCACAGGTGCTGCAACACTTTCAGCAACAGCTGCTGATAATGTTGGTGTAATCAAAGTTGAATTCTTCGATGGTACTACATCAATCGGAGTTTCTACTTCAACTGCAGCTCCCTATACACTTTCATGGGATACTACGAAAGTACCAAATGGCGTGCATGTGCTTACCGCAGATGCATCTGATGCAGCAGGTAACAAGACAACATCAGCATCAGTTGGTGTCGTTGTGTGGAATGCAGGACAAAATAACAACAATGGTAATACTGCTAAGAATACTAAGATGACGATAAATATTACTCCTTCTGGAGAAGCGCTTCTTCGTGGTCTTGTAACTGCCAACTCAAACGGTGTTCTCACTGTTCAAGTATGGGGGATTACCTTTGCGGTAAAGACTACGGGTGCTGAGTTTGTTGGAGTAGCAAATGCTGCTGCGATAAATGTTGGTGACTATGTTGGTATTCATGGTACCGTAGATACAACAGCATCTACTTCTACGATCAATGCTGATGTAGTTCGTGTTCGAACACCATTTACTGGTCATCGTGACAATGAATCTGAAAAGAACAAGGGTCATGAACATGGTCAGGGTAATAATGGCCAAGGACAAGGAAATGGAAAGGGTCATGAAAATGGCGATCGCTAATTTTTCTGAAATACAGAAATAACTAAACAGCCGCTCCAACGTAAGTTGGAGCGGCTGTTTTTTCTAGTTGCGTGTAAGGGAGGGACTATGCTATAACGAAAACAAGTAGAAATATATTGTTGAACCTTTTAAAATGTATTCACATGGGAGAATCAAATCCAGCAGTTACTATGCTGGCAGTAGTAGTTTTCGTCTGTTTATGTATCGGTGTGGTTACTTATCAAAATAAGCACCGCCCGCCACGTTTTCAATTAACAAAAGAAAACGTACATGCGACCGACAAAGGGTTGGTTGCTGATTTAGACACTA
>JAHFNN010000029.1 GCA_023267315.1 Candidatus Nomurabacteria bacterium
GCAGAAGTTGCCGGAAGTTGCCAGTGTGACGTACACATCTGAAGATCAGGTTCTTGAGAGTTTTAAGAAAAAGCATGAAAACGATTATGCAACACTTCAAGCGCTTGATGAACTAGGAACAAACCCACTTGGAGCAACACTCAATATTAAAGCAAAAGACCCTTCTCAATATGAGACGATTGCCAATTTTATTAAAGGTGACAATGGTCTTTCACAAGACAGCACCAGTATTATCGATACCGTTAATTACAACCAGAATAAAGTCATCATTGATCGTCTCACAGCAATTATTCATGGCGCAGAGCGTCTTGGTTTTGGTGTGACACTTGTACTCGTGATTATTTCAATTTTGATTACGTTCAATACGATTCGGCTCACGATTTATATCGCACGTGAAGAGATTGGAGTGATGCGTCTGGTGGGTGCTGAAAATAAATATATTCGTGGACCATTTATGGTAGAAGGAGTTATTTATGGAATCATTGCGTCGCTAATCACGATGTTGATCTATTATCCGTTGACATTATGGTTGGGTAATAATATGGCATCGTTCCTTGGTATGAATGTATATGATTATTATCTTTCAAATTTCTTCGAGATGCTCTTTATTCTACTTATCTCTGGAGTTCTTATTGGAACAATTTCATCTTTCTTTGCTATTAATAAGTATTTAAAGAAGTAATATACAGCTCACATGGAACAATCCGATTGTAAATATATATTTGTAGTAGGTGGCGTTATTTCCGGAGTAGGGAAAGGGATTGCCGCCTCCTCAATCGGAAAAATTCTTCAAGACCGTGGTTTGACAGTAACTGCAATAAAAATCGATCCATATGTGAATGTTGATGCTGGTACCATGAATCCAACCGAGCACGGAGAAGTGTTTGTGTTAGATGACGGTGACGAGACGGATCAGGATATGGGTAACTATGAGCGCTTTTTGAATATGGATCTCTCTCGAGTCAATTACATGACAACTGGGCGTGTTTATCAGGCGGTAATCAACAAAGAACGCAATCTAGAATACGGTGGTAAATGCGTAGAAGTAGTTCCGCACGTTCCACTTGAAATTATCGATCGTATCAAGAAGGCAGCAAAAAATGCGAAGGCAGATGTTGCGCTTATTGAAGTCGGTGGAACTGTTGGTGAATACCAAAATGTTCTCTTCTTGGAAGCGGCACGTATGATGAAGATTAAAAACCCGCGCGATGTTATTTTTGTTATGGTGTCATACCTTCCGATTCCTTCGAAAGTGGGTGAAATGAAAACAAAGCCGACTCAATACGCCGTACGAACCCTCAATTCTTCTGGTATTCAACCTGATGTTATTATTGCGCGAAGCGAGCATCCACTTGATGACAAGCGTAAGGAGAAGCTCGCATTTTCATGTAGTGTCACTCCGGAACGTATCATTTCTGCGCCGGATGTTTCTTCTGTCTATGATGTTCCGATAAACTTTGAAAAAGAAAAACTCTCCGATACTCTCTGTGAACTGCTTGGCATGAAATGTGGTATCGGTGGAAGCAAAGGTGAAAAAGACTGGAAAAAATTCGTCGCGAATGTGCATAACGGGAAAGAAGATGTAAATATTGCAGTTATTGGAAAATATTTTGATACGGGTGATTACGTACTTTCTGATGCCTATCTCTCAGTCATTGAAGCACTCAAATATTCTACATACGCTCTCAAACGCAAACCGGTGCTTACCTGGCTCAATGCACTTGATTTTGAAACGGATCCGAAAAAAGTAAAAGAGCTCGCAAAATATGATGGTATCTTAGTCCCAGGTGGTTTTGGTAAGCGAGGTGTAGAAGGAAAAATAAATGTGATTCGCTATGCACGTGAACACAAGATTCCATATTTTGGACTCTGCTATGGTATGCAGCTTGCAGTTATAGAGTATGCTCGAAATGTATTGGGGCTCAAGGGTGCAAATACACCTGAAGTTGATTCTGGGGCACCACATCTCGTCATTGATATTATGGAAGACCAGAAGGATAAGATGAAGAAGAAGGATTTTGGTGGCACGATGCGTTTGGGCACCTATCCATGTGTGCTTAAAAAAGGAACTCACGCATATGGCGCATACAAATCTGCTCGTGTGAATGAGCGTCACCGTCATCGCTATGAAGTGAATCCAGAATACATCAGTGATATTCAAGAAGCTGGTCTTGTATTCTCTGGAGTTTCCCCAGACGGACGACTCATGGAAATAGCTGAACTTCCAAAGCGAGTACACCCGTTTTTCCTGGCAACACAATTCCATCCTGAATTCAAAGCTCGTCCACTCGATCCACACCCACTTTTCACTGCGTTCGTCAAAGCAGCGCTCGCTCGTAAACATAAATAATCTATGATCTTAGGAATCATTTTTGCAATCGCCGCCATGTTCTTCTGGGGTTTTGGTGATTTCTTTATTCAGCGTTCAACACGTAAAGTTGGGGATTGGGAAACGCTATTCATTATCACACTCATCGGCTGTATTATTTTGCTGCCATTCGTGTGGAGTAATTTGGGAGGTCTTTTCTCCGGCAATACATCATCACTGTCGGTCCTACTCGCTGCGGGTGCATTTCTCTTTATCGCAGGTATGCTTGAGTTTGAAGCACTTCGTTTAGGAAAAATGTCTGTCATTGAGCCGACATGGTCTATTGAAATTCTTGTAGCTGCACTGCTCGCATTTCTCATACTTGGAGAAGTATTGAGTTTTGGCCAAGTCTGTGTTATCGTCTCGCTCATTATCGGACTTTTTTTACTCTCATACCGCGGAGTGGCTTTTTCAAAAAAATTTCTGCTTGAGCGGGGTGTACCAATCGCGATTCTGTCTGCACTCATTATGGGTATTGCCGCTTTTTTTATTGGGTGGGGTGCACGCGAGACTGATGCACTGATGGTGAACTTTGCCGTCAGTCTCTTTTCTCTTATTGGCTCTGCGGTCTATCTCATATATCACAAACGATTACTCCATACACTTCGTGATATTTTTAAATATCCAAAAACATTACTTACAATGTCGATACTCGATAATGCTGCGTGGATCGCATTCGCATTTGCAATGACCTTATCGCCGATTGGTATTGCGACGGCCATTTCTGAGGGGTATGTCATTATTGCAGTAATTTTGGGTCTGGTCGTAAATAAGGAGAAGTTAGAGCGTCACCAAAATATGGGACTCTGGGTAGCCGTGGTGTCAGCTATTGTGCTTGCGGTGAAGACCGCATACTAAGAAATATATGGAAGAATATGAAGTGAAATTTTTAAATATCAATCGAGAGGAAATGGAGCAGAAGCTCGTTGCTATTGGAGCAATTAGGATCGGTGAATTCTTTTTCAAACGTCGGATTTTTGACTATCCGGATATGCGTCTCGACAAGGATCACAGTTGGCTTCGCTTACGTGACGAGAGTGATAAGGTCACACTTTCTTTCAAGCGCCGTTTTGGAGTCAAATCAAGTGACGGCCTGACGTCAGATGACGGTATGCAAGAGTTCGAAATTACGGTGAGTGATTATAAAACTGCGGGAGATATTATTTTACAATTGGGACTCGTTGAAAAGAATGCGCGGGAAAATAAGCGCACCAAATATCGAAAAGGAAACGTTGAATTCGATCTTGAAAATTGTCCGCGACTCAATCCGTATATGGAAATAGAAGGTAAGTCATGGGCGGATGTTGATCAGGCGATCCTTGAACTTGGGCTCGATAAAAATGAAGCAAAAAGATTTAGCACAAAACAAATTTACGCACTAGCCGGTATTAATGAGTCAGACTATCGCTATATGGGGTTTGATACATTTATAAAAAAGGACGGCACTGAGGAATCTGCGTAATTTTGGGTAAAATTTTAGCCGTCCCGATTTTAATCGGGACGGCTGGATTAAACAATGTACAATCTTAATTTTTTAGAACCTGCATCTGTTCAAGATGTTTTTTCATCTCCTTCCTGTTTATTCTCTTGGAAAAAAATTCCTGTGGAAAAATGATGAGTACAAAATCAATTCCTTTGGAGCTGATCTCGTCATCTTCTTCTAATGACTTCAGGATTCCTAATTGGAGGAGTTCCCACACTCCACTAAAAGAGGAAATTAAGAACTCGTTTGTTAACCTGTTTTGTTTCTTAATTTCACTTTCAATGGAATCCAGTATTGAAGAGAGATAGTCTTGATAATATTTTGCACGCATTCTGATCCTCTCTGCAATTTTAGCGAAACACAGAATCCATTTATCAAGATCTTGTCGGAGTCGTGGATCGCGCTCTTTTGCGATACAATCACCTTTTGATTTGAGTGTTGTCGCGAGTATATCGAGCGCATTTTTCTTGCTGAGCTCGATTATACTTGCAAAGTAGTCTCTGAGTTGGGCTATAGAACTTTCGGTCGGGAACTCACTTGTAATAAATTCCTCACGTAAGCCATTTAACCTTCGATTGAAGCGATCGACGCTTTCGATAATTTTTTCATAGGTCAGTAATTCTTTCATTTTTTTTGGGGAGTTTAAAAATTCGCTTGCATTATATACGTATTTTGCTATTTTGTCAAACAACCCTTGAAAGAAAAGGCGCAATACGGTACTGTATAGCTACATCAACAGCTCGAGCTGTTTTTTAATTGCCGTCACTTTTGTTTTTAAAGCTGGGAGATCATCTAATGGTAGGATGCAACTCTCTGAAAGTTGTCATCTAGGTTCGAATCCTAGTCTCCCAGCTTTGGAAATAAAACAGACAATAGAGGCTAATCTCTGAAAGTTGTCATCTAGGTTCGAATCCTAGTCTCACAGCAGTAAATATGTATCTTCCACTAATTTGAAAGTGGTATAATACAAGGATGAGGAAAATAATCACAACAACTTTTGTGACTTTAGATGGTGTAATGCAAGCCCCAGGTGGACGCGAAGAAGATACTGCTGGCGGTTTTGCCTATGGCGGCTGGCAGAGGTCTTTTCCCGAAGACAAGATAATAGGTCCCATTTTGAGTGAATTCTTTAATATTCCATTTGAGCTTCTCCTTGGCAAGAAAACTTATGATATTTTTGCTGGATTCTGGCCCAATGCAAAGACCGATCTTGAGGTGGCAGTTCCATTTAATAAAACAAAAAAATATGTCGTGTCGCATGAATCATTTGTTCCTGCATGGAACAACTCAGCTTGTATTACCGGAGATGTTGTAGAGCAGATAAAGAAATTGAAAGAGGAAGATGGTCCGGATTTGTGGGTCTGGGGCAGTGGGAACTTTATCCAGACTTTGCTCAAAAATAATCTGATAGATAGGATGCATCTATTTATATATCCCATCACTATTAGCACGGGCAAAAAGCTTTTTGCTGAAGGAACCCAAGCCCAAAATTTTAAACTTGTTGATTCAAAAATCGGAACGACCGGCGTTGTCTTTGTTACGTATGAACCCGCTGATCCACTCAAAGTTTAAGTTGATGTATCGCCTGAAGTAAGAAAAGATGAATAAATAAATAATTTTATGAATATTTTTAAAAAATACAGTGCCTATTTGAAAAACAACCCGCAGGGTTTTTGGTTTAAGAGAAAAGTATTCGGCTGGGGATGGACTCCAGCCAGATGGCAGGGATGGTGTGTTATTCTCGTGTATGCAGCACTCATCTCCGTAGTAGTATTTTCAAGAGAAAAAGACATAGCTGGCAATCCTGACTCAGGAAGTAATTTTCTGATATTCGCTCTACCAATCATTATTTTGACCATTCTACTGGCTGTTGTCGCCTACAAGAAGGGAGAAAAGCCTCGCTGGCAGTGGGGATTCCCGCCTGAAAACATCAACTCGAAATAAATTATGTTAGGTGTTAAATTCTAGATATTTCTGATATTATTTTAACTATGAATAAAGTCACACATTTTGAATTTCCTTGGGATGACAAGGATCGAGCTCAATCTTTTTATAAGAACGTTTTTGATTGGAAGCCATTTGAATGGGAACAATTTGGCTATACGAGTTGGCAAACTGGGCCAGTGGATGAAAAAATGCAGCCGACTGAACCTGGCTTCATAAATGGTGGATCCAGTAAACGTGATATGAGCATGCCATATCCAATGTTTTATATTGATGTTCTCGACATTGATACAACATTAAAAAATATCGTTGAAAACGGTGGCTCAGTGGTGCGTGGTAAAACTCCATTAGGAGAGAATGGCAGTATGGGTTTCTTGGCTTGGTTTAAAGATTCCGAAGGGAATATTCTCGGATTGTCTCAATATAAAAAACAAAATAATTAATATGATAACCAAAGAACAACTTATTGATTCGATTGTGAAGGAACTTCTGATTATTAAGCATTTGGCTGGCAAGCTTACTCAAGGTGATTTGTCGTATCGTCCAACTGAAAAACAGAGAAGCATGCAGGAACTTCTAGAATATCTCGCATATATTTTCTCGTCATCTGTTTCGGTTATTATTTCAGGAGACAGAGGAGGTTATGAAGCAGGAAAAAAAGAAGTAGGAATTGTCACACTTGAAAATTTTACTTCACTTATGGAAAAGCAGATCGAGAAAGTTCGTGAAAGTATTCTTGGTATAACTGATGATGAGCTTAATACGTCGATTGACGTGTATGGAGTTGATACCCGCGCACTGCATCTTTTTAATAAAACTCTTAAGTGGTCTGTCGCATATAAAATGCAATTATTCCTTTATATGAAATCTGCTGGTCATACAGAATTAGTAACAGCAAATCTCTGGCGCGGATCTGATCCTGAGGTGACAGTAAAAGCGTAGTACATCTTTTCTACATGAAAAAACAATCTATCTACGAACATACTCGTGCTGTGTACAATAAACTCGGTAAGCAATATATAAAAGATAGTAAAAAACTTGATCCTATTGAACGACTCGCATTCGTTAAGAATTTTACAAAAGGCTCACATATTTTAGATGTCGGTTGTGGTGGTGGTCGGGATTCGAAATTTTTTGCGACAAGTGGTATGTACACAACAGGGATTGATGCATCTGATGTATTTATAGATGAGGCGCGCAAGACAATACCAAAAGCAAAATTTATACAAGGAGATTTGCTCAAAATACCATTTCCAAATAATTCTTTTGACGGTATTTGGTCACAGGCGGTATTGCACCACTTGAAGAGGTCTGATATTCCTAAAGCTATTAAAAAATTCCACCGAATAATGAAACCGGGCGGGTTACTTCATATCCGAGTAAAGAAAGGTAGTGGTGAAGGGTATGAAAAAGAGAAGCTTTCAAGATGGAATGACCGATTTTATACATATGTATCCAAGAAAGAACTTGGTGAATATTTAAAGGATGCTGGTTTTAAAATCGTACAGTCAGGAATTTTTCCTGACCAATTGAAAAGAAAAAATATGAATTGGATTTTGTTTTGGGCACGGAAATCATAGTTTCTCTATTGGTGCTCTAAAATGTTACTATAGGCGTATGTATTTTGTGTACCTCTTAGAATGTGCTGATAAGTCTTTGTATGTAGGGTCGACCAATGACCTTGAGAAACGACTGCATGCGCACAATCACTTAAAAAGCGGGGCGCATTACACTAAAATTCGTCGGCCGGTGGTGCTCCGATATTCTGAAAGAGTAAGGACATATGCCAAGGCACGGAAACGTGAGGCTGAACTCAAACGATTAAAAAGAGAAGAGAAAATAAAATTAATCCATGATGGAAAATAAAAATCAAACATATGACGTCATTGTTGTCGGGGGAGGAGCCTCGGGCATGATGGCGGCTGGCCGAGCGGCAGAGCTTGGCAAAAAGGTACTACTCATCGAGAAGAACAAAAAACTCGGAGAGAAATTAAAAATTTCCGGCGGTGGTAGATGTAATATCACCAATGCAGAATATGATGAGCGAATATTCTTGAAGCACTATGGAAAGAATGAGCAGTTTCTCTACTCAGCATTTTCACAATTTGGTGTGAAGGATGCATTCTCATTTTTTGAGAGTAGGGGGTTGCCACTTGTGGTACAGGCGCGAAAGCGTGCATTTCCGCATACCGAGAAATCGCTTGATGTTTATACAACCCTCCTTAAATATCTTCAAGCTGGAAAAGTAAAAATCATCAGTGATTCTCCAGTAACAAAAATAAATACACAAGGTAATAAAATCAGTTCAGTGTTGTGTGGTAAAAATGAATACGCTGCAGATTCTTTTATCTTGGCGACTGGTGGCGTTTCTCATCCGGAAACTGGCTCGACCGGGGATGGATTCGGATGGCTGAAAAAACTCGGACATACAGTGTCTAACCCAACACCGACAATCGTTCCGCTCGCGGTAGCAGATGAATGGATTAAAGAGCTCGCGGGTGTATCGTTATCATTCATGAAAATAACTTTTTTTGGCGAAGGTAAGAAAAAATTCTCTAAGACTGGTAAAATTTTATTTACCCACTTTGGACTTTCTGGTCCGCTCATTTTAAATAGCGCAAGTCAGGTTGATGATCTTCTGTATGATGGAGCGGTCACTGCTACTATTGATGCGTATCCTGATACAGATCTTGGAGCGCTTGAAAAGAAAATAATCTCAGTCTTTGATAAGAATAAAAATAAGATGCTCAAGAATGTTTTCAAAGATATTGCGCCGGAAGGAACTGCGGTGAGTATCTTATCACTCTTGGAAGATACAGTTCCATCTGATACAAAAGTCCACAGTGTGACAAAAGAACAACGCAAACGTATCGTGCATCTATTAAAAGCATTACCGGTGACTATTACGGGTCTCATGGGATTTGATCGCGCAGTGGTGGCTGATGGAGGGATTCCACTTTCAGAAATTGATACTAAAACGATGCGTTCGAAGAAAATAGAGAACCTTTTCATTACTGGAGATCTGCTCCACATCATCCGTCCGTCTGGTGGCTATTCGCTTCAGCTGTGCTGGACTACCGGCTTTGTGGCGGGGAATAATGCGTAATTATTATGAGCAACTATAATAAAAAAATGAAACTACAAATTGTAATGCACGAAAGTTTTGAATCTCCTGCTGCTATAGAAATATGGGCAAAGAATAAGGGCCATGAGATTACGTATACACGATTGTATAACGGAGATATATTTCCAGAGGAGTGCAATTTTGACTTCCTTGTAATTATGGGTGGTCCACAATCTCCTGCGACTACACTTCAAGAATGCCCATATTTTGATGCGCAAAAAGAAATTGCTTTTATAAAGAAAGCAATTGATGAAAAAAAGAAATTACTCGGGGTGTGTCTCGGTGCGCAATTTATCGGGGAGGCGCTTGGTGGACATTTTGAGCATAGCCCCAACAGAGAAATAGGTATCTTTCCGCTCATGCTCACTGAAGATGGAAAACAAGATCCAATATTCTCCACTTTTCCAGAAAAATTTATTGTTGGTCACTGGCATGGAGATATGCCAGGACTTACTCCAGAATCTAAGGTACTTGCAACGAGTGAAGGTTGTCCAAGACAAATAGTTCGCTATGCGCCACATATATACGGTTTTCAATGTCATTTTGAATTTACACGAGAAGCGATTAAGGCAATGATTGAGAATAATGCAAACGAGTTAGAAAAATACAAAAAAATGCCATATATTCAAACAATAGAACAGTTACAAGAAAATAACTATGGAGAAATGAATAAATTGCTCTTTAATTTTTTAGACAAAATATCTAGCTGAATATTATTCTAAATGCTATACTCCTCCATCTAATGGCAAAAAACGAAACCATAGTAAAATTTGAGAAAGTCTCATTCGAATACGGCATCAATAAACCCATCCTCGACGAGGTGGATTTTTCTATCCGTCGGGGAGCAAAATTAACTCTTATGGGACAAAATGGTGCAGGTAAAAGTACTATTTTCGGTCTCATTACTGGAGCTCTCGAGCCTGAAAACGGAACGATCAATATTGTGAAGGGCGTGACTATCGCTATCGGTCGACAAGTAATTCCGCGGGAAGACTTAGTACTTACAGTGCGAGAATTTTTTGAGAAATGTTTTTCAAAGAAAGTGTATGATATCGATCCCAAAATTGATGAGATTTTGGAAGTAGTGCATCTGATAGGGCACGAGAAAGTCCACGACCGGCTTATCAAGACATTCTCTGGTGGACAACAAGCCCGACTTCTCCTCGCATCGGCACTTATTCAAAATCCTGATGTGCTTTTACTTGATGAGCCAACAAACAATTTAGATAAGGCGGGTATCGCGCACCTAACGCAATTCCTGATCAACTATGAGAAAACGGTCATTGTTATTTCTCACGATGCGGAATTTTTGAATGCGTTTACTGAAGGCGTGCTCTATCTTGATATCTATACGAGAAAAATTGAAAACTATGTCGGAAACTATTTCAATGTGGTGAAAGATATTTCGGCACGTATGGAAAAAGAGAATATGAAAAACGCACAGCTTGCCAAAGAAATTCAGGCAAAGAAAGATCAAGCGAACAAATTTGCTATGAAAGGAGGAAACTTGCGCGCGGTTGCCAAACGGATGCGTACACTTGCAGCAGAATTGGAAGAAGAGCAAGTGGATGTGCGCAAAGAAGACAAAGTGATTCGGCCATTCGTGATTCCCACCCAAGAAGATCTGATGGGAGAAATCATAAACATATCTTCATTTACGATGATGAAGAATCACA
>JAHFNN010000093.1 GCA_023267315.1 Candidatus Nomurabacteria bacterium
ATATATCCTTGAATGTGTTTTGTCCCAGTACTAGGAGCGATTTCTAACCCATAACAAATATATCGATGTTTTTCCAAAGATTCAGCAAGAACATGAAAACGTTTTAAATCTTTTTCAGAATAGTTATTGATTGTGAAACAGTAGTTTCTGTTTTTTCCTTCTTTTTTATTCATAATTCTTTTCTTCTTGTCCCGAAGTCGGGGTAATACTAGCCCCGACTCCGTTTCCATCGCCACTCTGAAGAGTTGGCGTTGGAAACAAACAGCGAACGAGAGATAGTAATTGAATTTGTGCTTCAGCTTCACTAACAAAAACACCATACAAAACTTGCATTTCGGTTTGGTATTCCTGAATTAGTTCTTTACTGAATGTAGTCACTCAGCCATGCTAAAGGTATTACGGGTGAGTTTGAGTGATAGGTTTAGTGAGTATGCTCTAAAAATTCCTTGTGTATTTCCAAATGATCTGAATGGACAGTAAAAATCTCGGACAATTTAGGGTGCTTTCGGATGAATCTATTAAGTGCATCACGATAGGATTTCTTCTCAGTTTCTTTGGTTTTTGTATCGTCAAATTCTGGAATATCAATGTAATCAATACGGTTTTCTTCTGCTCCGCACATTAGAGCAGTTAAAGTGAAATGTTCCTTGTTCGGTTTTTCGTTATAAAAAGTAGAAATAGGTTTTTCATCGCTTATGTAAAAAAGATATTTCGCAGGGTCATACCATATTCCAGCATCTTGGATTTCATCAAACTTCATTCCATTGTTCATTTTCTCCAACAATCTTTCTATGCTCCGAAAGGGCATGAGGATTATTGTAGAGATATCTTCAGGAGTATGGTCTGCAAGTACAGCGTGAGCGTCATTCAGTAAACTCGTAAGTGTAATCTCCTCGTTCATTAGGCCAACACGATCAAGTTCATGATTTGCTGGTGTTTTCTTTTCAAGAGCTTCTACAATACCCACTTTTAATTTTTCTGATAACTCTTTCGTGTCTACGGTTTCTATCTGTTTTAAAATCTCTGGATATTTTTCTTCACTAAAAAACTTTTGTACCTCTGAATGAAACTTTTCTTCAAATATTGAAACAGCGACAAGGTATCCTTTTTCATCAAGTGTCCTTAGTGTATTTATGAAGACAGGAATGCTGATCCCAGCGGTAGACAGATGTTCCTTTGTGACTTTGAGTGTGTGTTGTTGTTCGTCTGTGAGCTTTGGGATTATTTGTTTCCTGACACGAAAAAGAAGCACAAGGAGATTAAGGGTATTTATGAGGTTTTGCTCTTTTGGATTCACTCATGCATTCAATCACTGTGGAGGAATCTGTCAAACAGCACAGTCAGACCTCGCCACTTCATATCACTCGCTCTACTCGTGATATGAAGCTCCGTATGGCGAAGAGCATAGGGACTGCCTGTGCCGATTAAAATAAGGATTCGTCCAAAGCGATATTTTAAGATATTATTAAAGGCATTATGGCAATTATTCAAAATTTTCGACTAATACCCCCTGAGGAGTGGTTTTTTCAAAGTCATGGAGATGTTGTGGAGGGCGTACGGAAAGCAAAAGAATGGTTCAAAAAAAATGGCTCATATTCTGGTGCAGAGTATGTTATAGAAGAATTTGTTAGGCAGTGGATTCTTAGTGAACTCATAACCTCATACAAGTACCCAACTGAATGGATCGGTGAAAGAATAATAATTGAGGAGCCAGTCAAGATGGGGTCTACTGAAAAAGAAGCGGATGTTTCAATCAAAAATAGTAACAGAAGAACGTTTTTATATATTGAGGCAAAGAAAAAGGGGATTACAGAGGGAGAATTCAGAGAAGCAGAACGACAACTAGAAACGTACCTAGCTTCAACTCATACTGCAACAATAGGAATGGTGACCGATGGTGATCGTGTTAAAACAGTACGCAAAAAAATTGATCCTAATGATTTTGAGTATATAACTGACTTGCCATCGTACGGATTAGATACAAAAATCAAAATTCAACTGGTAAGGGAGTTGCCCGAAATAAATAGCGGGAGAGATACTGGACTAAAAGTAATAGCGGATGAATATGAAAAAGTACTTTTTGATTGTCATAGCATTGTTAGAGATGTAGATGGGCTCCATGCCGATGAAGCACTTGATGAAATATGTAAAATAATATACACAAAAATTTATGACGAGAGATTCACAACAAAGCAAAAAGTAGGTACACCATTTCGTTTTCAAACATATGGTGCAAGCAACGCCTCAGAGGTAGCTTCAAATATAAGAGTTTTATACGAAGAAGCACGAACTATTGATATTGAAGTGTATTCAAAAAGGATTCCTAATTATGATCGTTCAAGAGGTGTATTCAAAAGTCAGATAAAATTGAGTGATATTGCTTTATATAAAATTATTGAAAGACTCCAAGAATTTTCTTTGATTGACAGTGATTCGGATATTAAAGGAAGGGCATTTCAAAAGATTTTAGGTCCAGCGATCAGAGCTGGTATGGGTCAATACTTTACGCCAGATCCTATAGTTGATATTGCGGTTGGAGTAATTCAACCGAAGGCAGATGAATTGATTATTGACCCATTCTGTGGCTCAGGTCACTTTCTTACAAAAGCATTGAAATATGTTATTGATAATCAAGGAGCGTCATTATCTGCTCATGATCTTCATGAATTTAAATTCTTTCACCTGCACGGGATTGAAAAATCTGATCGCATGGTGAGGATCGCAATGACAGATATGCTTTTACATGACGATGGGCATACGAATATCAGAAATCAGGATGCACTTTTAAGCTTCGATAATTACCCAGATATAATTGCATTACGAGATGACGGCAAGGTAGATCCTGCGGTTTTTGACATCATTCTCACCGATCCACCATTCGG
>JAHFNN010000094.1 GCA_023267315.1 Candidatus Nomurabacteria bacterium
TTCTAAATAATTCTCGCTTTGATCCCATCCGTCTCCCCACCAACACTGACTGCAAAATACACGGAGACCTTTCTCGGGTGAAAAAATAGAAATGACTTTTTTATGACAAAGTTCACATTCACGTTTGTAAAACACGCGTTCATTACGAAACATAAGCCGGCGTTGGAAACGACAAATAGGACAGAACGTCGGTGCCGGAACATTTAGCTTCTTATAAAAATCAAAATCAGCGGAGTCGATTGTGAAATCTTTTTTGCAATTTTGGCATTGTTTCGTTTCTGGATCCATATTATTTATTTTTTATCCACCACTTTTTTATAAACGGCAATGATTGTGTAGACAGAATAAATCCAAGGGTTGGAATGAGTGCGCTCGCAAATGGTCGTGGTGCATTAATAGTGTACAGAGCTAATACAGCAACAACGTACGTAATACAAGAAACAGAAAAAATACGAGTAAAACTTCTTTCCCATCTTTTATCGAGCTCCACTCTTCTATTACGTTCTTCAATTTTTATTATTCTTTCTTCAAAATTTTCCATATGGTTATAGTAGCTCTTTTTGATAACACACTTCGCAATAGATTGGTCTGGGTTCACGTTTGGTAAAGAAAGTTTGAAATTCATTCACACACTGGTTCTCGTGACCATGATTTTCACTATTACAATCACATTGTCGTTTGATCAGATCATAATCCCCACGCATTCGCTCACGTGCAGCATGCCGACAAAAGAAGCACTCTGTTGGAATAGGAACCAATAGTCTTCTATAGAGTGTAAGCTCTTCAGGTAGAATCTTATAATTTCTCTGGCAAGTGGTGCACGCAAGAATTTCGCTTGAAAATGAATCAGAAATATCATTGATTGAATTAGCCACATCTTGCTGCCCTATCGTCTCCCTTCCCCTCGTCTCCTGCATATTATCTTGCCACGCATATCCTGCTGCAACAGCATCTTCCTTTGATAAATTGAGTTCTCGCTGTGCTTGAGTTTCGTTGATTCCAAATGGCGAGTATTTTGTCGGGAAAAATTCACCCCATTCTCCACGCGCCTTCATATCGGCAACTATCTTTTCATATAGAGCAAGATATTCTTCTTTTGAATATTTCTTATTCAAAATACAATACTCACCTTTTTTAACGCCGACACATCCCAGTAAATTTTGCGAGGAATGACAATCGAAGCAATATGCCACGTGAGTATTTTTCCATGATTCGAGCGTAGAGATACTATGGTACGAATTATCAGGGGTAATACATTCATAGGAGAGTTCCGTTTCCCCGCCGACCGTACAGTCATAACACGATTTAAAATTGACTCCATCAAAAACATAATTTGAATCTTCAGAAAATGAAGCAAATCGGGCATTTTTCACATTTTTAGAACGGATCATGTCAGTCCCTAAACATGCGGTACAATTTCGAAGTTCGGCAAATTGACGTGGTTTGTCTTTTAAAAACTCTACGAATTCATCTTTGGCTTTTTTGTATCCAGTACGCGTATGTAGTTCGTATGATGCAATAATTTTTTCATATTCGTCTTTTGAATACTGCTGATTCTTGAAATAATATTTTTTGTTGCGCAATCCAGACGACATAAAGCAGTCTTGACACCCGCGACAATCATAACAGAATGAGCATGACACGCAGGAGGTACACCAGTAAATACTTTTACAATTAGAAACGCCATTGATCATGACGCCGTCATATGAGTATTGTGACTCCTCTGCAACACCCAAACAATCTGAGAGATCTTTCCCCGCAGCGAGAGATACTGAGTTGAATACATTTTCAAGCTTCCATGCAATGAATACCATAGCGCAATTTTTTGAGAAAGCGACATCATTGGTATAGAGACAATTGGTACTCGCGATATCGTTATCATTTATCACGCCCAACGTCGGTGTCTTTTTCTGCAATTCAATACACTGCTCGATAAACGAGCGGTTCGGATCATAGTCCATCCCATAATCAAATGGATTCCATCCATCACCATGGAAGCACTTCGGACACAGTAGCTTAAATGGTGTATGCGGAGCATAAATTGATATGAATTTCTTACTACAAAGACTGCAATCACGTGAATACAATCCCCAATCATTTCGCCAGGAAAGACGACGAACCCTTCGGCACTTCGAACACAGTGTTGGTGCCGGTACTTCCATCTTTTCATAAAACGAAAAATCATCTGGCTCGATCGTAAAATCTTTTTTACAGCCCTTACATTGTTTGGTTTCTGAATTCATATTCATATTTAGACATTAGAAATTAGTCATTTTCTAGAGGTATTCCTTACTATAGCAAGATTTGCAATAAATAACTGGCGCGCGTTCTTTTGTATAGTGGGTTTTAAATTCAGTACCGCATTTATCACAAATACGATCATGAAGTGTCATATTTTCTATCCACATGTCTACCTTTTCCCAGATCCTGCAAAATGGACACTTTCGAGGCAGTGGCAAATTATGCTGTCGTAAATATTGCCATTCCTGAGAAATAATACGAAAACCACGCCGACATGTGGCACACCCAATAATCTCTTTTGTTATAGAATCAGAAGCATCTTTAATAGTATCTGGCAATTCTCCTGATGCTATAGTGATAGCATATTCACGAGTCTCGGGTTCATACCAATGCATACCACGTGCGAGCACCTCTTCTTTTGTAAGTGGTACAAACTTTGAAGCAAAAGAGTCATTGTATGCATTCGGAGAAAATTCTGGCGGGAAAAATTCTCCATATTTATATGTGTGCCCAGCCGTACTGATATACGGATTCTCATTCATGTCTTTTATAATTTGCGTGCGAAGTTTTTCATACCCTTCTTTT
>JAHFNN010000030.1:0-6534 GCA_023267315.1 Candidatus Nomurabacteria bacterium
ATCTCAATCTTCCGATTCCAAAAGATCTTATTCCATGGAGTGTAAATCCAAATACCCCGAAATAATATTCTAAGCTTCTTCAATTGAAGGTTTTTCAAGTACGAGCGTATCTATTCCTGGAGCTGATCCAGCGATACGCATGACATCTTTGTCTATCTTTTTAAGCTCTTTACCAGAGAGATTGTATTGATTTACGGTGGTGGAGAGGGAATTACCAAGCTTCATATGAAAATCCTCGTATGCCTTTAAGTGCTTACCAAGTTCATCAACGCGTTTAATGATATCTTTTGCGGTCTCTTCAATCTGCATTGCGCGAAGTCCCTGCAAGACTGTTTGTAGGTATGCCAGAAATGATGTCGGGGATACGATAATTACCTTGTATTTTGATGCTGCGCGCTGGATAAGGTTCTCGGTATCTTCAGTAACTGCTCCGATTTTATTGACGATAAGATCATAATAAATTGCTTCGTGTGGAATAAACATGAAAGCAAAATCCATCGTTCCATTTTCTGGTTGAATGTACTTAGAAGTTTCAAGAATACGATTTTTTAAATCGTTTAGGAATATTTTTTCAAATCGCTCCTTCTCGCTCTGGTCGCTTGTTTCGCTGATGCGATTGTAGTTTTCAAGAGAGAATTTTGAATCAATTGGAATTATTTTTTCATTTACGCGTACAATTGCATCCACAATTGTGCCATCAGGAAAGGCGTACTGCATCTGGTATGAGCCCGGTGGCATGACATTTTTTAACAGAGTTTCGAGGTAGTATTCACCCAAAATGCCGCGCTGTTTTGGATTCTTTAAGATGTCTTGCAGACTCTGTAGTTGATCAGTGAAAGATATGACTTGTTTGTTGGTCTCATCGAGGCGAGTAAGGCGTTCAGTGATATCACGGATGATCTCATTCGATTGTTTGGATTGATAGCGAAGTGTTTCGGTTACATCTTTGTGAGATTGTCCAAGTTTCTGATCTACGGTACGCGTCAACTCGTTCATTTGCTGAAGCAAGAGCTGAAGACCTGCATCATTACGCGCAGGCTTTTCTTTTCGTATAAAAAATAGGGCAATTCCAAATCCTCCAACAACCGCGATTAGTATATAAAGTATATTCATGTCGCTATTTTACCACAGGATTAAAATACGATATACTGGCCATATGTTAAAAGAATTCAAAGATTTTGCAATAAAAGGGAATATGATCGACCTCGCCGTGGGTGTGGTCATCGGAGCAGCCTTTGGTAGTGTAGTCAACTCATTAGTCAAAGACGTCATCATGCCACCATTTGGGGCCTTATTGGGCGGAATTGATTTTTCGGATAAGGTTGTTGTGCTTAAACATGCGACAGATACAGCGAAAGCTGTCACGCTTAATTATGGGCTTTTCGTTAATACACTTATTAGTTTTCTTATTGTCTCGTTTTCAATTTTCTTTGTGATAAAACAATTGAACCGCTTTAAGAAAAAAGAAGAAGCAAAGCCAACAGAGCCAACAAAAGAGGTTGTATTACTTACTGAAATTCGCGACTTACTCAAGAAATAGAAAATAGAGCTAAAATAGAAACACCTGGCTTATTAACGGCCAGGTGCTTTCTTTTGTTTATGCACAGAGTGCAATTCTTAAAAGAATTCGCGAACAGTAGGACCCGATCCAGATTGCCAGGTGATAAGCACATATCCTTGTTCAATTTTTTCAAATAGGATAATGCCTTTGCCTGGATTTTTTGCGTTGCTGTAAATTGCAGCACAGAAAGAATTGATAATCTCGAGCATGGTGGGAAGGTGTACATTTGAAAAATCATTTACAAATTTTCTGATTTCCTCTTTTGCACACGCTGTCGTCTCAGTACAAGATCCAAATTCTTTTCCTCTGAAACTAAGTGTCATTGTTGACGCATATGTTGCTTTCAAGACTGATTGAGTAGGACTGGTTACGTCCACTACTTTACTCATGGTTCCTCCTTTTTTGAGTATTGAACTCTTCCTAGATTAAGAAGTCAAGTCGAGTGCTTCATTTGCGTGTTCACGGTAGGTGCAGTAATCACAACCAGAACCAGCTTTCGGTACTATGTCTGAGGTTAGACATGCATGGATCTTATTCAATGTTTTTTCTACCCATGAATCGTCTCCTGTGTAGGGAATAATTTTTATATCAAATTCCAATTTACCATCGAATGCTTCTCTGTCTGTTTGCCCGTTGCAGTACACGAAGTAGCCTGTATCGGAAACCTTGAATCCATTTTTACGTAATAGCCATTGGTATACCTCCATTTGGCGCTTGTAGCCGATTTGCCACTCCGCATCGAGATTCACTTCAGTTGTTTTTGATGTTGATTTATAGTCCACAATATGAAGTTCGCCATTGTCGTTTATCCAAATATCATCCACCGCTCCAGTCACGGTAAGATTGGTTGGTTCGTGGGTGTACCGTACGCCCTTGAAATTTTCTCGCCATTCATCGAGCTTTTCATGTGCGAAAGGGATTGCCGCAATTTTGTAGTGCTTCATGAGCGGATGAGCAACTCCTTCGGCTCTGTGTGCATCAAATTCTTTCTTGAGAAGTGTGTCGACGGCAGTATTTAGATTAAATGGAAATCCTGGTGGGCGACCAACGCCGAGCCGGCGATCGAGATAAAAGCATTGTGGACATTCTAAAAAGAGATCAATCTTAGAACGAGAAATAGCGAAGGGTTTATCATCGCTTGGGTCGTAGATATTTCGTGTGCGTTTGCCTTTATAGTAGTCGGACATAGGTATTTAAAGCTTTCCCAAATAATATTTCAATGTATAGATCCAATCCTCATCATCGTCTTCTTTTTCGAGTTTTTGTGCCAAGAACCATTCGAGATATCCACGATCTATTTTGGCAACATCTTCAACTTTCTTACCGCTATGTTTGCCGAATTTAAATGTTTTTATAAGTACTGGACGTGAAGAGATATCCATCATTTCAAGCACGGCAAGTTCTGTATTCTTATTTGTATGCTCAGACATTTTTTTAAGCAATCGTTCAAATAATTTTTCAAGTACAAGTACATCACCCAATGCATCGTGTGCAGCCGCTTCAATATCTATTTCCAAGAGGTAGCGCAAAAATTGTAGACGGTATGACTCAATTTTTTCGTCAGGATCTAGATGTCGGGCAATACGAAGCGTGCAAATAAAACGAGGAACCTTGAGTCCTTCTTTTTCAAGCATGCCGATATCAAAAAGCGCATTGTGTGCCACGAGGATCACTTCTTCATCATGAAGAAGTTTCTTTAATTCATCGTATTCAAAACTAAACTGAAACGCTGGTTTATCAGCCACCATTTTATTTGTAATGTGGTGCACTGCGGATGCTCCTGGTGGGATCTGTGTTGGCGGTTTGAAGAGTGCCATTTTTCGCGAGCCATCAATACTGTAGGCGATTTGACACAAGTAATCCTTTTTTTCATTTCCTGTTGTCTCCGTGTCCAAAAATAAAAGTTTGTATGCCATACCCACATTGTAACATTTTTCCTTCGACAAGATTATAGCGAGTTGGTATAATGTTCGTATGTCACTACAGGAAACAATAAAGAGTCAAATTAAAGAGGCTATGATTGCTAAAGATGCAATACGGCTGGATGTATTACGCGGAATGAGTGCTGCCTTTACGAATGAATTGGTCGCTAAAGGAAAGAAGCCACAAGACACTATTTCTGATGAAGATGCTCTTGCGGTCATTATGCGTCTTTCAAAGCAACGCAAAGATTCGATCGAACAATTTACGAAAGGTGGACGTGAGGATCTTGTTGCTGAGGAGAAGGCACAACTGGCAATCATAGAAGCATATTTACCTAAAATGATGGATAAATCTGAAGTACAAAAGATCGCTGAATCAAAAAAAACAGAACTCGGTATAACTGATCCTACAAAAAAGGGTATGCTTATGTCGGCTATTATGAAAGATCTGAAGGGGAAGGCGGATGGGTCTATTGTAAAAGAAGTGGTCGATTCATTGTTTTAATTAAATTTATTTATGAAAATTATATTTCATTGGCTTATTCTTGCGCTCGCTGTTCTTGCAGCAGCATATTTTATTCCTGGTATTGTCGTTGCTTCATTTTGGCCAGTCGCGGTTATTGTGGCGGCAATCTTGGGATTTATCAATACTGTTATTAAACCGATTGTGAAAATTTTGACTTTACCGATAAATATTTTGACACTCGGTCTTTTTTCTCTCGTCATAAACGGACTCTTTTTCTGGTTTATTGGGCAGGGGATGGTGAAGGGTTTTGTTATCCATACATTCATGGCAGCATTCTGGGGTGCGATTTTAATTTCAGTTATCAACTGGTTTGGAGGTCGGTTCCTTAAAGAGGATTAAAATAACCCACTATGCATACCATTCCTTTTATTGTTCATTTTATTCAGGTTCATGAGTACTGGGCAAACTTACTCCTTTTCCTTGGAGTATTTTGGGAGGGTGAAATAATGCTCATTATTTCGGGTATTTTGGTTCACCAGGGGGCACTTCATCTTGAAAGCACTATTGCTATTTCACTCGGTGCTGCTTTTATGAAAACAGTCCTTGGGTATTTGATTGGAGTCTGGACCGCGCGACGATTTCCGAACAGTAAATTTCTCCGTTATATAGAACGTCGAATATTGCTTCTTCTACCGAAATTCAAAGAGCGTCCATTCTGGTCAATTTTTATTTCAAAGTTCATCTATGGCGTCAATAATGCGACACTTGTCTTCGCTGGGTATATGAAGGCAAATTTCCGTATTTATGTTCGCGCTGAAGTGATTTCCACTATCATCTGGCTTGCTGGTTTTATCTGGCTCGGGTACTTTTTCAGTTACGCAGCGTTCTCTATAAGTCACGATGTTCGTAAGGTTGTCATACTTATTCTTGCATTTATTACGTGCTTTATTCTTTTACAACGATTTATCTCTTTCCTGTACGACCTTGTAGAATTTGAAGATAAAGAGTAAGGTGAGGGTACTCTATGGATACTATCAGTAAAGAGCAGTTTAAAATTGAATTTTTCAAGCTACTTAAGGACGCGAAAAACGTTGCTGTTATTTCTCATGTTTCTCCTGATGAAGATTCAATAGGATCAGTACTTAGCGTATATGAAATTGTAACAGAGGCTGTACCATCCCTTTCAGTGCGTATTCTTCAAACGGGAGAAAGGATAGATCGCTATGCTGTTTTTAAGAATTTTGAAAAAATTGAATTTGTAAGTGATGTGGCGGACGAGATTAAAGACATCGATACACTGATCTTACTTGATGCTGGTCAATATTATCGAATATCGAAATTTCCTGATGCTATTGCTCAAATACCAACAAAGATTTGTATTGATCACCACGCTTCCACACCCGACATGTTCAATTTAAAATATGTTGATCCAACTTTTTCTTCTGCATCTGAGTTGGTCTATACGTTGTTGGTAGGTGATGCAAATCTTACACCTTCGTTGTCTCGAAGTATTTTTCTAGGTATATTAGGTGATACGGGACATTTTACATACATAAAACCTGAGCAGTCTCATATTTTCAGCGTTGTAAAAACATTAGTGGAAAAAGGAAATATTGCTATTGATGAATTTAGTGCTTCATATGCAAAAATTTCTCCAACTGTATTTACTGTTGTTCAAGAACTTATGAAAAATACTTCATATCTTGAGGTTGCTGGATGGCCCGCTTGTCAATACAGTTTCATACCAAAAATGGTGGTTGCTGAAAAGAAATTCTCGGATAATGATATAAGTTCTGGTTCGGCGCTGTATATGGCGTATTTTTTACGAATGGTCAAAGATTATGATTGGGGTTTTGTTATTACACCTCGTTCGACTGGAGATTGTCGTGTTTCATTTCGTTCTCTACCAAAAAGTGTTAATGTACGAGACCTAACGGAACGAATGAAAATTGGTGGTGGGCACGACCGTTCAGCTGGCTCTTCATTCAAAAAGATTGATCATGATGTTGATGTAGAGGAGGCATTAGAAAATATTAAAATGTGGATGCAATCAAATGCGCCACTGATACAATAAAATTATGGCATTCGTTGATGAAATACAATTTCATATAAAAGCAGGGCGCGGTGGATCTGGCGTTGTGCGTTGGCGTCAGGAAAAATTCATCGATCGCGGTGGACCAAATGGTGGCGATGGTGGTCGCGGTGGTAATGTGTATGTCCGGGCGATCCGTGATGTGCACATCCTTGCGAAGTATCGCCACAAAAAAGATTTCGTCGCTGAAAATGGCGCCGATGGCGAAGGAGGAAGTCGTCATGGCCAAAGTGGCGATGATCTGTATGTTGATCTACCAATCGGAAGTATCGTTACCAATATGGAAACTGGTAAGGTTGTTTCGCTTGATGTTGAAGGAGAAAGCAAGATGGTTTTAAAAGGTGGTTCAGGTGGATACGGAAATGAACACTTCAAGAGTTCAACAAATACGACTCCAAAACAATACACAAAAGGAAGAGTGGGTGAGGAAGGGAATTTTCATATTGAACTTGAACTTTATGCCGATGTTGGACTCGTTGGTCTACCAAATGCA
>JAHFNN010000030.1:6544-10108 GCA_023267315.1 Candidatus Nomurabacteria bacterium
AGGTAAATCAAGTCTCATTAATGCAATTACGAATGCCGATGCAAAAGTAGGAGATTACGCATTTACGACACTCGATCCAAACCTGGGGGATTTCTTTGGTTACATCATTGCAGACATTCCTGGTCTTATCGAAGGAGCTTCAGAAGGTAAGGGGTTGGGAGTGAAGTTCTTGAAACATATTAAACGTACAAAAATGCTCATTCATCTTGTCTCATTTGAAAATGGAGCGGATATGATGAAGACATATAAGACAATCCGCAAAGAACTTGAACAGTTTGATGAATCTCTTGCAGAAAAAGAAGAGATTGTGTTACTCACCAAAACTGATGTCACTGATGCAAAAACCGTTGCAAAGAAAATTACAGAATTTAAAAAGATTTCTCGTGGTAAAAAAGTCTACGCAATCTCACTCTTTGACGATGCTTCAATTAAGGAATTCAAAGATGAGCTTATAAAAATTCTAAGAAAAAAATAAAACCCTTTCCTACGTAGAGTAGGGAAGAGTTTTATGTTGATACTAAAAAGAAATGAGTTTAGACGTTAAATTTGTCGTACTCATCTTGATTAGTGTATTTTTGAATAAAAGCTTCCTTTAAACGAGTAAGAGTTTGTTCTAATTCCTCGGTTAATTCAACTTCCCGGACTGTTACTGCACCATTTTTTATTTTCGTTACAATATGATGTGTTCGTTCGTTCCTAAGATACATCTCAGAATCCTCATGCATAATAGCTACACCATTCTTTAAAAATTGTACTGTTCCGTTTAAAACAAGACAATCGAAATCTTTTGGACGATGTTCGACAAATCGGAGTGCTACCCGATCTCTGTTCTTGGGATCTTTTTTTAGGAAGTAAATAAAGTTTGGGTATTCTTTTGATTCTTTTTCAACTGGCTCAAAGAAGCCATTGTATACCTTAGCCCCATTTTGTTCTGGTGGATATTCACGACTTATTTTTGTAAGAGCTGTTATTGTCCGACCACCTCCTACTTTATACTCAAGAATAAACTTGTCTATTCCATCAAGAGTGATGCCTTTTTCGATGATGAAAGAAGTTCTACTGAAAGGGAAAATTGTTAGAAGTTCCATACACATTAAGTTTTTAAAATGAAGATAGTTGATTTATTGGATTTATATAATAAAAAATAGTTAATGTCAAATATATTAGAGAAAAAAATAACCCCGGTTGCTTGCGCGAACCGGGGCTCCCTTCTTGAAGATTCTTCTGTGAAAAGTATTCAGAGATAAAATTTGGCAACTTGATTATTTTCTGAAACCAGATATCTGACCCCTAAACCTCTTTAAAAGATCAGGTGTACCTATATCGCGAATGCGATACTCCACTAAAAGAACTCAAAAAATCGTTACGACTACAATACACTTAATTTTAATGTATGTCAATACCACTATAAAAAACTATTTAAATAGGGTATAATTTTGTTCATGCAAAACAAGTATTATACGACTGTCGGTCTTGAAATTCACGCCGAACTCAAAACGAAAACAAAGATGTTCTGCTCGTGCAAGAATGATCCGGATGAGGAGAAACCAAATACGAACATTTGTCCGGTGTGTACTGCACAGCCAGGCGCACTTCCGGTCATCAATAAAGAAGCTGTACGCCAAGTAATACGTGTCGGATTGGCAATCGGTGCTGACATCGCAGATTTCACTGAGTTTGATCGCAAGAACTATTTTTATCCAGATATTCCAAAAGGCTATCAAATATCACAATACAAATATCCAATCGTTTCTGGTGGTGATCTTGCAGGATTCAAAGTAACACGCATTCATCTTGAAGAAGATACTGGTACCTCGAAACACGACAAAGGAGACTATTCTTTAGTTGATTTCAATCGAGCAGGCGTGCCCCTTATGGAGCTCGTGACTGATGCACAGACATTTGAAACAGCGGAAGCGGCAGGCAACATGGCTGCGCATTTTGCGCGAGAGTATCAATTATTGCTTTGGTATCTTGGTGCATCAGAGGCGAATATGGAAAAGGGTGAAATGCGTGTTGAGGCGAATATTTCTGTAACAACAGATCCCAAAAAATATGGAACGAAAGTTGAAGTAAAAAATTTGAACTCCGTCAGAAGTGCGATGCGTGCGATTCAATATGAAGCAGATCGCATGGTCAAACTCATTGAAGAAGGAAAAGGAGCGGAGATCGTGCAGGAAACACGCGGTTGGGATGAGATGAAAAACAGAACCTTCTCGCAACGCTCAAAAGAAGATAGCCATGACTATCGTTATTTCCCAGATCCTGATCTGCCAAAACTCAAATTATCAGAGCTGTTTGATTTAGATACTCTCAAAAAAGAATTGCCGGAATTGCCAACAGAAAAACGTGAACGATACGCACGTGAAGCTGGTATTAAAACTGAGGATATTGAGATGTACGTTGGTGATCCAAAATTATCACAATTCTTTGAGGAGGTTATCGCTGATCTAGGCGGCGATAAAGAAAAAATTAAAACCGCATCAAACTACATTACCTCTGATATGGCTGGTCACATGAAGACTGATCCAAATTTTGTATTTCCGCATTCAAACTATTTTGCTGAACTTATTACTATGGTTACTGAAGGTAAAATCACTTCCCGTGGAGCAAAAGATATTTTGGCAATCATGTATGAAGAAGATATGTCGCCAATGGAAATCGCAACCGAACGAAATATGCTCCAGGTAAGTGATGAGGGTGCCCTTCGCACTCTCGCGGAAGGAGTGATATTAGCGCATCCAAATGTTGCTGCAGAATATAAAGCAGGCAAGGAGTCATCACTTCAATTTTTGATCGGCCAGGTAATGAAAGAATCTAAGGGTTCTGCGAATCCCCAGGTCGCAAAGCAATTACTCACAGATTTGTTAAAATAAGATGGAAGAAAAAATTCCACTGATCGGTGGTGTATCAAAAAGCCTTGAAATGTGTAAAGAGTATTTGGGTAAAAAGGTTCAACTTGTAATTGACCAACCGTATGGAAGTTATTATAAAAATGCACTATATGAAGCAAACTATGGATATATCCCTGATACAGTAGCTCCAGATGGTGAAGGACTAGATGCGTACTTTCTAGGCCCCAAAGAACCACTAGAGAACGCTGAGGGAGTATGTATTGCGATAGTACATCGGCTTGATGACGATGATGATAAATTGATTGTAGTTCCTGAAGGTGTTTTACTTACTGATGAAGAAATTTCAGCACAAGTGAATTTTCGAGAAAAATTTTTCAAGACAGAAATTATAAGGTAATTAATAAATTATGGATAAAAAAATCAAAGTAGCAGTAAATGGATTTGGGCGTATCGGTCGTGCATTCGTAAAGCTTGCATGGGATCGACCAGAGATAGAAATAGTGGCGGTAAATGATTTGGGTGGGATTGAATCTCTTGCGTACCTCTTGAAATACGACACGGTCTATAAAAAATGGAATCATGAAGTAACACAGGACGGTAAAGATATTTGGATTGATGGCAAACAAGTGAAATTTATTTCAGAAAAAGATACAACAAAACTCCCATGGAAGGATTTGGGTATTGATGTGGTGGTCGAATCTACTGGCCT
>JAHFNN010000099.1 GCA_023267315.1 Candidatus Nomurabacteria bacterium
AAACTCAAAATCCCTGAAAATTTTACTAGAAAGTAAAACTGATGACTAATTATTGTTAGGGGTTGGACCCCTACAACAAAACTTTAGAGAAAAAAGCTTAAAGTATATATATTTTCGACTATATTTCGCACAGTCCCCTTGAAATCCTTGTCCATTGAAAAATATTTTAAATTATTTTTTTCTGCATCTTTTTTTAGTCGTAAACTAAGGCTAGTTAGCATCTTTGCAATGAGTGGGAATGTTTCCGGTTCTTTCGTCTTTGTAATAACCCAGTCATTTTTCTGTGAATTTTTAGTAATGGATTCAAGTGTCTACACCTCATCTTCGCGACCAACAAAAATAGCCTTTACGTCGAACTTTGTTTTGAGCCTTGAAACTAGCTCAGGTAAAATATGATAACCTTCTAAAATATAATCATTCTCATATGATGACTCACATTCGATAAACATCTCAATTCCATTTGCAAGACTCTTACTTTGTTCGATATATGCATCAGCAATTTGCTCTGATGAAAACCTTGTGTACATTTCATCATTACTATTGTTTGTTAGTTTACGCATAACTCTTTTTGGAAAAAGAGTATCGAGCTTATCATCACTAACATACCCCATCACAACCGATTCGAGTGTGTCAGTTGAGATCCAAGGTATATTTAGCTTCTTTGATAGCTCTTTAGCAATTGTAGTTTTGCCACTTCGTGGTGATCCACCAATTAAATAAAACATTTATAAAGTATATCAAAAATATTTTAGGCTGTCTGGATGTACCACTTCAAATAATCTCATGATATTATTCCTTTATGCTTGAAGATTTTCCTATTATTAAAATAGAGAAAGAAAACTTCCCTCCATCGCTTTTAGAAATTCCTTCTCCACCAAAGACACTATATACAAGAGGTCAATTACCTCATAAGGATTTTAAAAGACTATGTGTGGTAGGCGCACGCAAATACACAAATTATGGAAAAGATGTCTGTGAAAAATTAATCGAAGGCCTCCGCGGATACCCTATCTCCATAGTCTCAGGCCTTGCACTCGGTATCGACAGTATCGCGCACGAGTCTGCACTCAAGGCAGGACTCCCCAATATTTGCGTACCAGGATCTGGACTCGGAGAAAATGTCTTGTATCCAAAATCAAATGTAGGGCTTGCGAGAGATATTTTAAAACACGGTGGATGCCTACTTTCCGAATTTGAAGAAAATTTTATGCCGACCCCTTATTCATTCCCACAGAGAAATAGGATTATGGCAGGACTTTCTGATGCGGTACTCATTATAGAAGCAGAGATAAAGTCAGGTACGCTCATCACAGCGAGACTCGCGACTGACTATAATAGAGATGTACTCACTGTCCCTGGGTCAATATTTTCTAGTACCTCCGAGGGACCCACCATGCTCCTGCGTCTTGGGGCTACACCTGTCGCAACAAGCGAGGATATCCTCGAGGCATTGGGAATAGAATTTGAAAAAGAATTCAAAACCAAAACATTATTCCCGGATTTGAATGATGATGAGAAAAGTCTAGTAGAGATACTTTTAGTACCGCAAACACGAGATGAGGTGATAAATGAATTAAAATGGGAACCTTCGAAGCTCGGGCAAATAATGACCTTGCTTGAAATAAAAGGAGTGATAAAGGAGAGTGGAGGAAAAATTTATCTTTGCTGATAGATTTAAGATGTACGATTTAGGATTTAAGAGAAATGCACCGCGGCTTCGCCGCGGTGCATTTGAATTTCCTTACCAACCTTACAACCTTACCAACTAACTACCCGATTTCTGATATAATTATTTACAACAACCTGTCCTTTATGATGAAAATCTTTTGGGGATTCAATGGACTTTTAATGGGATCGATAGTCTCGATACCAGTCCATAAATTAATCGCAATGTTCTGGTACAGTCCAGAATACAAGCGTTTAATTTTGGTGGTATGTTTTACAATCATCCCACTCATCTCATTAATCACGCATCTTAAATTCCTAAAAAAGATGCGAGAATAATTTCACACAACCCAGTCGCCCTGCCCGTGCAGTGCGACGCAACTTTTTAAAGTTGTTATTAAATTTTTATACATTTGACAGACCTATAATAGTATTATAAAGTATTTATGAAGCTCATTGAATCATTCCAGCCCGGTCGCATGCAAATGTGACACTGGATGGCTGTGAGCATAACTAAAAAATGGGGACAGAAAGGCCCCACACCGACATGCCAACACACCCACCGAACCCCTTCGCTCACCGCGAAGGATTTGAAAAGCAATTCAGTTCGGCACCGGCCACCGCGATCGAAGGTCGCGACGCCATCTGCCCGGGCTTCGAGGTAGCGTCGCCCAATAAGTTCAAGGTATAAGCCTGGGCGACGACCTCGAGCCAAAACAGGATTGTGAATGATTTACATCGGTGAATTCGATTCACTTATTTTGAAAATGTCTCGAAGCATGCTTTGAGAAATTATGTTGAAATAGTATTTCGATTCACAGCCCGCATGGCGGTGCATTCTCTGAATGTGCCGCCGTGTTTTCATTTTTAATATTTTTAGTTTTGATGAAAGCTATTTTATAACTCAAACCCCTCCCAACCTCCCCTTCATCCGAATGGGAGGAGAAATACAAATTTGCAAAAAAACTTCTTTTAGTCTTTACTATAGTAACTGAATCCTGATTTTAATTTTTTTTGAATTTATACCTGTCTGCCGACAGGCAGGCTTAATACCTTATACATAAT
>JAHFNN010000095.1 GCA_023267315.1 Candidatus Nomurabacteria bacterium
TTTCGAATTATGAGCAAGCCGATACCCATCAATATCAATTCGATTCATGACGACATGATCAGGAAAATATTTTGTATACATATCCAACCCCACGCCATACAAAACATGGAATCCACTATCGATCAATTGCTTTCTCCGAGGATCCCCTATTTTAAATGTTTGACCATACGGCCCAATAAAGATAGGGGTCGGACCTACGAGTGGTTCTACTTGATCCTTCCAAGAGTACAGATCAGTGGCCAGCGCCGCGGACGAAATAGTTCCATTTAAAAAATTGATTCCATGAGTGGAGCTATGACTTGCAAATACCCACCCAGACTGTTTGAGCGTATCAATCACTGGAACAACCGCTGTTCGCTCTGCTTCACCAGCAGCTCCTGTAAGTTCTGTACGGTACCCGAGAATGCCATCAAACCCTGTAACCCCAATAACTCCTTTTGCCTGACCGAGTGAAAAATCAGGATGGTCATTCACAAACTGATCCACAATCGGCACCACGTCACCATCATCAGTAATAATGTCATTCCCCTCTGGTGTGATCACTTCTGTTTTAATAATTCCGTCTGATACCACTAATCGCTTTGCGAATCCCCCATCTTTCATTGATGAATAATAATTGAGATCATCAACAGAGAGAACGAGTGGCTTTTTACCCTCTGGGAGATACAGATCATGTCGCTCAACACTTCCATCAGGATTGATTGAATAGAGTGTGCGTGAATCTATCAACATAAAATTATTCTCATAAAGCTGCTCGAGGATTTTCTTGAACTGCACAGTGGTAATCATATTGTTCTGATACAAGAGTGCCAGTTTAGGACTTGAAGCTGCCGCCTTCTCAGGATAGATAATTAGGCTATGAAAAAAGATATGCGGTATGACTCCAGTAAATTTCTTAAACGGTATTGTTGAATCATCATTGCTCGCATTCCAACCAAGCACACGGCCAATGGTTCTGGAAATAATATTTTCAGTGTGCTTTTTACCAGCAAACACAAAAAAACTAATACCGCCAAGCAGCACTAGAGTGGAGCAAATTATTAAGATTAGTCTTTTTTTCATGGGATCCGTAATGATCTAGTGGTCACAGATAATTCACTCGCCGTCGCTCGTGAATTTCCGCGACCCCGGCTCGGTACTTTTTTCTACTGAAAAAAGTGTACCTGTGCCTCGCACAAGTGTCCAAAAAGCTCAATCGCTTTTTGTCCCTAGTGCGCAGGAGAAGATTTGAACTTCCATACCCTTGCGGGCGCTACCACCTCAAGGTAGTGCGTCTACCAGTTTCGCCACCTGCGCATTGTTACTTTTTCAAGAACAGACGGATTGTAATACATTTCACGTATAATTTCCAGTCCCGATACCCACTTAGCAAAAAACCCCTTGCGGGGCTTTTTGCTTCATGTAAATATTATTCTGCAGACTTCTCTTCACTCTCAGCAATCTCTTGTTCTGGGAAGACTTTAGCGGTCTTCATCTTCTTTGAGATTTCCTTCACTGCCTTTGTTCGGATGTAGTAGAGCTTTGAACGACGAGTGCGATTTTTCTTCACTACTTCAATCTTACCAACGTTTGGTGAGTAGAGTGGGAAAATACGTTCAACACCAACGCCATTTGAAATCTTGCGGACAGTAAATGTAGCACCAGTTTCGGTACCATGCTTACGAGCCAAGACCAAACCTTCAAATGCCTGAAGACGAGTCTTTCCTTTTTCGATAATTTTTGACCAAACGCGGACAGTATCGCCAGAAGCAAATTCTGTCTTCTTGCGCTCATCCTTATCAACGGGGGTCATTTTGATTGCTGTTTTCATATATAAAATAAGGTTATAACGTGACGTACTTTAGCATACGAAACTATTTTACGCAAGACAACCATGGTAATTGAACTTTCCTAAACATATGGTATTGTAGGTTCGATATTAGTTATATTTGATAAATAATTTAAAAAAGGAGGTTTTATGAACAAGATCTATTACCTGTCTGGCCTACAAGTAAGCCAAACAGATTATGTTAACGCCCTAGCAAAAGCAGGGTATCTCCCCAAATATGACCGAGACGGGAGTTTAATGGTAGGCGGTTTTTCTGCAGGAGGAGAAAGTGGGAGCGTACAGGAGAGAAAGGAATAATTCCTGTCCTCCTAATACCGAGGAGTTGTGAAAATAAATTCACAACTCCTTATTTTATTTTCAGTGCTTTTTTAAAATCAGCTGGCAGTGGTGATTCCACAACCATTTTCTTTCCCTTCTTACCTCCAGGAAGTAGAAATTCAATTTTTGATGCATGGAGTGCTAAGCGCTTAAAACCAAGCGAGAAACCTTTTTTTGTTGAATAGAGTGTATCGCACACAACAGGATGCTGAATATATTTCATATGTACGCGGATCTGGTGTGTTCGGCCCGTTTTAGGGTGAAGTTCAAGGTAACAAAATGTTTCATTTCCATGCATAATTCTTTCTTTGACTTCATAGTGTGTGACTGCGTCACGAAGCGTACCACGGGTACCACGGCCTGCCTGCCAGCGACGAAAATCATTTTTGCTTCGGCCAATTTCTTTATTGATCTCTCCTTCTTCTTGTTTGATATTCCCTTGCACGAAGGCATTGTATGTTTTTGAAATAGCATGATCTTGAAACTGCTTTTTCAAGAATTCAAGTGTCTATTGATTTTTTGCCACCAACTATACGCCTGATGTTTCTTTATCGAGACGATGCACAATTCCTGGAC
>JAHFNN010000096.1 GCA_023267315.1 Candidatus Nomurabacteria bacterium
GATTTTGAATATAGTAATCACATGGGTGTAATCTTGTATGTGCGAGTACTTGATGGAAATATAAAAGCAGGGGATACACTTTTGTTTATTCAATCAAAATCCAAATTTATTGTTCGTGAAGTTGGGACATTTTCACCTGAGAAACATGAATGTAAAATGATAAAGGCCGGCGAGATAGGATATATTGTTACGGGAATAAAAGAACCGGGTATCGCGCGTGTCGGAGATACTGTCACGACATTTTCAAAACCACTTCCAGCATTCCCCGGATATGCTGAGCCGGTGCCAATTGTGTTTGCTTCAATTTATCCAGAATCTCAAGACGAATTTGATGATCTTCGCAGTTCTCTTTCAAAATTAAAATTATCTGACTCATCTCTTATGTTTGAAGAAGAATCATCTGGTGCTCTCGGTCGAGGATTTCGATGTGGATTCTTAGGCATGCTTCATCTTGAAATTATCACTGAAAGACTTCGCCGTGAATTTGATCAAGAACTCGTAGTGACTACTCCGTCCATAACATACGAAGTTACTTTAAAGAATGGAGAAGTTGAGATGGTTTATACACCGATACATTTTCCAGATTACGGACAATATGTATCAGTTCGTGAACCGTGGATATTGTTGACCATAATTACGCCACATGATTATGTGAGTCCACTCATGCAACTCTTTCCTCCACATGAGGCTACGGTGTCAGATTTGGCCGATTGGGGGCATGATAGAGTGCGTATTAAATTACGTATGCCGTTACGTGAACTCATGAGAAACTTTTTTAATGAAGTGAAGTCTGCGTCGAGTGGTTATGCATCGATTGTTTACGAGCCAGATGAAATGAAATCAGCAGATGTGACACGATTGGATGTATATGTCGCCGAGGAACGTGTAACAGCATTTTCTCGTGTGATACCAGAATATCGTATACGTGAAGAAAGTGAGGAAGTTGTAGAAAAGTTGGAGAAGATTTTACCCGCAGAAATGTTTCGAGTAAAAATTCAAGCGTATGTAAAGGGGAAAATCATTGCATCGCGATCAATTGCACCAATGAAAAAGGATGTAACAGGATATATGTATGGAGGAGATATTACGCGAAAAATGAAATTACGTGAGAAGCAAAAGAGAGGCAAAGACAGGATGCAACGCGAAGGAAAAGTCCACATTTCCCACGATGCATTTTTGAAGATGATGCATACGGATTAGCGGAATAATATAGTACAAGTTTCTAACAAAAAGAACGACCACGAAGTGGTCGTTCTTTTTGTTACTACAGACCAGTAACTAATAACTGCGAACTATTTAATAAGTGCTACAAGTGAGAATCCAATCATACCAAGAATTGCAATAATTGAAATGACTGCCCATGCACGATTCATTGTTTTTCTGTTTTTTGCGTTGAAAATCATATAGTTATATACGTGATAGAATATATACTAGCAAAGTTATGAGAGAATATCAACAAAAACACATGGTACGAACCCTTTTGTATTCGAGGGTAACTATCGTAATTTTGTTTTTGCTCATTGTTCTTTTGCTTCGTTCAATAATGGAATTGAATGATAAACGTATTGAGGCGGCCAATCTTCGTAATGATTCTGCAACGGAACGTGCAGATCTAGAAAACAAAATGAAGCTTGCTGAGGCACAAAATAAGGCGATTACAACAGAGAGAGGATTTGAAAATTATGTGCGTACAACATATCCGGTTGTAAAAGAGGGTGAGGGAGTTATTGTCATTTACGATGATACGAAAAGCCCCGTTACTCCAGTTCGTTCGGATATGAATATTTGGGAACGTTTTATTGTGTTGTGGCGTAAAGTGTTTGTAGGAAAATAAATATATGCGGGTATGGTCTAGTGGTAGAATGCGACCTTCCCAAGGTTGAGACAGGGGTTCGATTCCCCTTACCCGCACAAAAAATGACAAATGTTTTTGTGTGGGTAAAGCAAGCGAACTGCTTCGCTTGCGTGGGGGATCGAATGGGCGCAGTGATGTTTCGCTTGCAAGCGAAACCACGAGCGGCGGGCTGCGAGTCCGAGGAGGGGCGACGACGAGGAACTTGTAGCCGATTCCCCTTACCCGCACAAAAACAAAAAACGATGATGTTTTTTGTGCGAGTAAAGCAAGCGAACTGCTTCGCTTGCGTGGGGAATCGAATGGCCGCAGGCATATTTTTCTAGCAAGAAAAATGCCGAGGGGCGGCCTGCGAGTTTCTTGAGCGACGGCGAAAGAAAACTTGTAGGCGATTCTCGTACCGCGCACAAAATTTGAATGAAGTTAGTATTTTGTTATACTCATCATATGGAAACAAAAAAAGTAGAAATTTACAGCACGGTTACATGTCACTTTTGTCATATGGCAAAGGATTGGCTTACATCGAAGAATATTCCGTTTACTGATTATAATGTTGGAGAAAATATTGAAAAAAGAAAAGAGATGGTGGAAATGACAGGACAGATGGGTGTGCCAGTTATAAAAATAGGAGATGAAGTAATAATCGGATTTGATCAGGAAAGGATAGCAAAATTATTGGGTGTAGATAATTAGACATTAGACATTAGACATTAGACAATAGACAACAGAAATAAGCACAAAATATGTGTAATTTATTGCACGTGTTAGTATGTTTATATTCGCTCTCGTAGTTCAACGGATAGAACAGTCCCGTCCTAAGGGATTGATGTGGGTTCAATTCCTGCCGAGGGCACATG
>JAHFNN010000031.1 GCA_023267315.1 Candidatus Nomurabacteria bacterium
GCAGAAATCTTCAATAATTTTTTCATACTCTATAGACTAAGACCTACACAAATGGATGCAGTTCTAGGCGCGAGCGAGGATTGCGACCAAGGTGTATGAGTAATACTCCGCGGGAGCAAACGAGCGAAGCAACAAAGAAATGCGCCATTTGCGTAGGTCTTATAGATGTTATTTATAATAATTTATTGTACCACCATTAGAAAAACACACCCTCCTTCAGGTGTGCAAAAGAATATCTTCTAAATAATGTCCATCTTTATTTTTCTAGAGTCGCAAGAAGTGATTGAATGTCTAATGATTCAGTCACCATCTCTACCATACCATCATTCCCCACCTTCCACTGTGATTTTGGTCGGTCAACATAGAGTTCAACACCAATATTGTCAGGATCATTTAAATAGATCGCCTCAGAGACTCCGTGGTCAGCCGAACCGGTCAGTGGGTAATTCGCATCCATCAACCGCTTAAGCACCAGTGCGAGTTCTTTGCGTGTTGGAAAAAGAATCGCAAAATGAAAGAGACCTGAGTGCCCTTGTGGCGGTGGTGTCGCACCCTTTCCCATCCAGGTGTTTAATCCGATATGGTGATGATATCCGCCGGCCGAAAGAAAGACTGCACTATCACCATATCGAGCAGTAATTTCAAACCCCAAGATATCGCGATAAAACTTGAGCGATCGATCAAGATCGGCGACCGAAAGATGCACATGTCCAATTTTTGTTTCTGCGTGAATATTCATATAACTACATATTACACCTTTCTACTATCATACGCCCAATGAAGTACTGCTTGGCGTTGCCGCGGACGACACAATAAATCATCAGTTCTACAATTATTTTTTATCTGCATGATATGACGTCTCATCGCAATCCATCGTTTAATTTGACGTTCATCATCATCACTACGTCTACCCATATAATAACGACAATACCACTCAAACCATCCACGTGGATCTTGATCTTTGATCCATCCTTTTTTTCGCCATACAGAAAGCGGTTGCGATGCATCTACTTTAAAAAAATTAAGATTCTTATCATGTCCCGGTTTTCCTTCTGGATACAATTTCGCTTTTGTAAACCAATCTTTCGGGTACTCTTTTTTACAATCACGTAAGTATCTTCCACCAAATACTCCAAGCGCCAACATCTGCTTTGGAGTGAGGCTCGGTTTAAATCGAGGATCAAATTGACGCCCTGGTGACGCCACCAGAGTATAGCGATATCCTCGTTGCATTTTATTATTCACCACAATAATCTTTTTCTTGAAAGGCATAGATCTTATTTGTGAGTAATGTATATAACAAGCATTATTAAACTCCCCCACCAGCCGATATCAGAGAGTATTAAACTGACTAGTATTTTATTCTGCCAAGATTGAGGTAGTAATTGAGCTTGTGTACCTGCTCGTTCACGGGCAAGTATGTACGGACTCACGCTAAATGAAAGAAATACTCCATTGCACACTAAAACAAAAGCACTCACCGCAAGATACAGTGGCGTACCTGAGAATGATTCATTACGAAAATAGATTATGCCTCCAATACTCACAAGAACAATACCAAGCCAAATTAATGGCTTGGTTACTTTATGCGTACGAGTCGTCGCCTCTGTCCAGTACGCAGACTTTCTCCCCAAAAAACCGTGTATATCAATAACCGTCACTGCGCCTAAGCCAATGACATACCCAGCAATGAGTAAAAATAGTCCGATAGCATCCATATATTATTTATTCAAATACGTCACCGTAAACTGCAACACTGTCGCAAATGTTCCCCAAAGCAAGTACGGTATTTGCATATAGGTGATCCATTTAACGTGCGGATAAATAACAATCATTGCCCATATAAGCGTACCGACAACGAGTAGAATATCAATCGCCGCTAGATAATTATTTCTGAGTCCAAATTGAATCGGGGTAAAAATAACATTAAAGATAATATTCAAGATGAATGGCAAGGCGATCATCCATGAAATCTGTTTCTGCCAGGCCATCATTAGAACCTTACCGAATGATATAAAAATAAGAATGTATAAAAATGTCCACACTGGACCAAAAAGCCAAGATGGCGGAGCCCATGAGGGCTTAAGCAATTGTGAGTACCATGTATATGCGTTGTTCATAATTATATTATATGCTCATTTATTATTTTTTTAAATTAACTCGAAGTGCATTCAATATGACAATGACATCAAGACCCTCCTGAAAAAGTGCGCCATAAATTGGCTGTATGTATCCGAATGATGCAATGATCATAAGAATAATACTAACACCCATACCAAAATATATCCCCTGCTTCGCGACACTCATTGTACGTCGTGCAATAGTGAATGCTTCGCCAACACGCTCAAGGTTGTCGACCATAATGACGATATCACCACTATCCGATGAAGCGCTTCCACCATGTCCACCCAAAGCAATCCCGACATCAGCAGCAGCAAGCGCAGGGGCATCATTCACACCGTCCCCCACCATCGCAACAATACCAAACTGTCTCTTATGATCTTTCACCTCAGCAACTTTATCTTCCGGAAGTGCTTCAGCATGCACATCATCAATTCCCAAATCTTTTGCAATTTTTTCGGCAACAGATTTTTTATCACCAGTTAACATCACCATATTCTTCACACCCTGTATTCTCAAACCATCAAATAATTTCTTGATTTCTGGCCGAATAATATCGGCAAACACGACAATACCAAAAACTGAATCTTTATCGCCGTGATATACCGCGATTTGTCCTTTCGCTTGAAAGTCTTCATGATCTTTATAAATTTTTTCGGTGATTTCAATTCCCTGTTTTTTCAAGAAACCCAACTTTCCAAAATAAAATGTATGTCCATCGATTTCACCACGAACACCCTCACCGAATTCTTCAGAAAAATTGGACGGTATCGAAAGTGGTATACCTTTTTTATCTGCATGCGATTTCAGTGACCGAGCAAGCACATGGAGTGAAAGTTGGTCGAGTGAAGCAGAAGTACGCAATACCTCTTTCTCATCTTTTTCTGAAAGTGAGACCACATTCACAATTTCAGGCTGTCCAAGTGTAAGTGTCCCAGTCTTATCAAAAATAAATGCTTTTGCTTCTGCAAGTTTTTCAAGTGCACCTCCATTTTTTACAATAATGCCACGACTGGCTGCTCTACTAATACCAGAAATCATCGCAATCGGAGTCGCAAGAATAAGTGGGCACGGCGTTGCCACCACCAGCACCGCAAGTAGTCGAATAGAATCTTTTGCGAGGAACCATGCGAATACTGCAATAACAAACGTAATCGCGGTAAACCAAATACTGTATCGATCCGCAAGCCGTACCACCGGCGCACGATTCTCTTCTGCCTGGCGAACTAATTTAATTATCTGCTCATACTTACTCTCTGACGCAGGACGCACCACACGCACTTCAAGTACTGCACTTTTATTCACCGATCCAGAGAGCACCCCAGATCCTGGAGTCTTCTCAACCGGCATACTCTCCCCAGTAAGTGCGGATTCATCCATTTGAGATGTGCCGGAAATAACGACTCCGTCGGCAGCCACAAGCTCACCTGGTTTGATAATAATAATATCTCCGATATGAATGTCTGCGACCGGAGTATCGAGAATTAGTCCATCTTTTTTCACATGACCAAACGTCGGCGCATTTGAAATGAGTGAAGAGAGTTCTTTGCGAGCACGCTTGAGTGCATAGGTCTCAAGCGCCTCACCACCAGAGAGCATAAGAAGAATAATCGTACCTGCAAGATATTGTCCAAGAAAAAAAGATGTCGCGATTGCCGCGATAGCGATAAGATCGATGCCAAAGTGTCCACGAATAATATCACTCACGATACGCCACAGAATCGGAATCGTACCTAAAATCATCGTCACCATCCATACAATATGATCAAGCGTATAATTGCCCGCAAAGTAAAACACTGCGCCGATTGCAAGACCAAGTAAGGTAAATAGTGGAATAATATATGCGGATATTTTTTTCATGTGATGAATCGACTAAATAATAAATTATATCGGGCAGGTATTTTTCCCAATCGCCACATAGAATGCACACCAAGAAAATATCGCTTCAAAGAAAGCGAAACCGGATAGGAATAAAAGTATTGGACTCCATGTCGTGGTAATTGCCAAAAGTAAGAGTCCGACTCCAATGCACGCGCGCACAATACGATCGCTACGGCCAATATTTTTTGACGCAGCCTGTGAACTATTTTTTACTAATTTTCGTGCAATCCATCGATACAGGAATCCGATAATAAACGCGAGTACATACATGATAACAATGAGTCCATATCCGAATGGAGCAAGAATAAAATTGATCGGTGACTCATTAAAAAAATCACGCTTAAGTTCTGGTACTAGATGAAGTGCGTTCATTCCTTCCTTAAAATCAAACATTTCCTTCTCTCCAATTGCGAGGGAATATTTACTATCATTGTTTGAACTCCACACACGCACTTCATAATCCCCTGCCTCAACAGTCGCCTTGTATTCTGGACCCTGCCAATATGTATCATATCCGAATGGTTCAAAAAATTTCTTCCATTCAAAATTAATCCCCTCAAGAACAGCAAGTGGATGATCAGTATCACCATTTTTGATGACCGCCGCTGAAACATCTTTTTTCTGGCCCTCGATATCGGGTACAAGTGTATTTACATACAAATCAAATGGTTTATCTGAATGAATTGTATACACAGCAGGCTCGCCCGTGAGCTTCCCATAGAAGGCCTTAGAAATTTCAGGATCAGTAACTACCGTCACTCCAGAGGTAACGATTCGTGGTTGATGTGCAGAAACAATAAACGGCGAAAGCAACAAAATAACGCCAAGGAGTAGCGTCTTCTTCTTAAATGATGGTGCTGATATAAACATATCCTTATTCTAACAGAAATCAGGATGTCCTGCTGAGGTAATGCAACCTCTCCAGACTTCATATAAAGCGGAGGCGGAGAGATTCGAACTCTCGGTGGTATAACCCACACACGCTTTCCAAGCGTGCGCACTAGACCGCTATGCGACGCCTCCGTATGGCAGACACTATAGCAAAAAACTCCCCTTTTGGGGAGCTTTCATACTCAGATTTGTTCGGCTTGTTTCTTGCCTTCCTTAATTAAACGGAATACTTCTTTTTCTAAATACAATTTTTCTTCAAGCATTTTTTTCTCAAAAGCCAACTCCTCTTCTCTTGAATTAAATACTCTATTCATTTTTCGCCACTCTTTATTATAATCAATCGCCCTCCTCTTAAGTTCCTCTTCGCCTTCAAAATATGTGTCTTCATCCGGATCACTTTGGGCCCATAAACACAGAAGTCCTGCGATATTGTCGTGAATCCTAACTCTCTCAGGAAGTGGCGCAGTATCTGGATTTTGTCTTACAGATGCAAGTGGCATTTCTTGTTTCAATTTATTCTCTGTGTTCGCCTCCAAGTAACTTTCAGTGACAACAGGATCAAGAATCCCCATCGTGAATCGAAGTAATCCGCGATTATTTTTCTCAGCAATAAGCTCAGTGATCTTTCCACTAATAAATGCAAGATCAAGCCCAGCAGTCTTAAGATTTTTGACGATCAATGGGATGTCATGCGAAGATGCAATGTTTGCGCCCTCGGCAGAAAGTATTGAGAGAGATTTTTGTAATACCTCAGTTAGTTGCTTTTCTTGTGCTTCAAGAACTTTGATTTGTGGCCGTGTTTCCATATTGGTTACTTTCCCATGTTACGCAAAATCTCAATTCGCTTCTCGATTGGTGGATGTGTTGCAAATAGATTTGAAATTTTCTTTACACCGAAAGGGTTTGCAATAAAAAGGTGCGCGGTTGCGTTGTTGGCAGTCTGCATCGGCTGTGCATAGGCGGCAATTTTCTGGAGTGCATTTGCAAGTCCATCTGGGTAGCGCGTCAAAAGCGCACCAGAAGCATCTGCTAGATATTCACGCTTGCGAGAGATTGCGAGCTGCACGAGCGTCGCAAAAACTGGCGCGAGAATCGCAAGTACAATTCCTACAATCATCAAGATATTTCCATTACTTCCCTCTCTATCATTATTTCTACCTCCGCCAAACATCAGTCCGCGAAGAAAAATATGTGAGAGTATCGAAATGAATCCAGCTAGCACGACTGCGATTGTTGATACTAAAATATCTCGATTGCCCACATGAGAAAGCTCGTGCGCAATCACACCTTCGAGTTCATTTTTATCCAAGATTTGAAGTAATCCAGTAGTTGCAGCAATGGCTGAATGATCTTTATCTCTACCCGTTGCAAATGCATTTGGCGCAATATCGTTTATGATAAATACTCGTGGCTTCGGAAGTCCTGCGGTGATCGCTAAATTTTCAACAATATTATGTAGATCATGATACTGAGTAGGATCTGCCGGAACTGCACGCGAAAGTGAGAGCGCAATTTTGTCTGAATTCCAATAACTGACGATGTTCATCACGATACTGAAAATGACCGCAAAGTAGAGAATGCCGGGCGCATTATACACAGAGGAAAATACCCAGCCGATCGCAATGACTAAGATGAAAAAACTTGTCATCAAGATCCAGGTACGTTCGACATTTTTTGATTGTTGAGTATAGAGAGTTGCCATGAATTAGGTTCTGGAAGAAATTAAATTACCCTGCACTACTTGATCGTATAAAAACAACCTTTCCATCCTTAATGACAATGGAACTCATACTCCCAATAAACATACTAGAAGTATCTGCTTGAGCTGGGGTAAACGTCTCTGCATCAAACTTAATTGACGCACTGGAATCTATTTCAATTGTTCTTATTTTAGGATTTGTATTTCTTATATATCGTACAGCAAAAGCACTACAATCAGTAGTACACTTCCCATCCTCACGCGCCCACTGCATTGCTTCTTGGCTTGAGCTGGCAACTTGAACATAATCAATATCGAGATAGTATTTACCGTTTGTTTTTGAAATATTTTTTATAATCCCACTGAAAGCGCCGTCAACAATATCGGAAGTAATCTCAACTGACCCAAGATCAATTAAATCACTGTCTTGAATAAGAAGTGTCTTGCCGTTTTCTTTATACATATACTCGCGTACTACTCCCCCATTTGTTTGAACATCCCCATAGTAGAATGTCTTACCATTTATTATTGTAGTTCCTGTATAAAATTCTGGTCTAAAATTAGGAGGTAATGTTCCCGCGTAAAAATGCAACGTATTAACTATTTTATTACCACTATCTAATATTTCAGCATACGCACTGCCATCTTGGGTTATGCCTGATTTCACAGAATTGACGCTCCCGCTCGCATCATAGTTAAATGAAAAACCATCTGCACTATACGTTTTTATATTCTTATTTGGCTGATAATCTGGTCCATTTGGATTCTGATTTGTTTGTGTTTGAGTGTTTGGTGTTTCGGTTTGTGTATCGACGATATTTTCCCCACCAGTACCCCCTTTTTTATGTACAAGAAACCAAGCACCAATTGCAACGAAAATAATAAGGATAACCAACAGCGCTGTATTTAATTTTGAATTATTGTTTTGCATACTATTTATTTTAATAAATTAATAATCGGAACTTTAATCTGATCACCTTGCTCCTCTACATCGTTACTCCACACATATGTATCTACAGTCACCGTGTCACCAGAGAACTGCGGCACGATAGTATCGTTGTTGATGAGACCGTCCAGATTTAGATGATAGTCTAATACCTTAGTACCAGTGTAGAGTGTTTCTTGATGAAAGTCTGAGAGTCGTAAAGAAACAACGCTAGTAGCATTTGATTGATCGACATTAGGATGGGCACCAGCAAATCCGCCATCTGAGTTATATATGAAGAATCCATTTTTAGTCGTTAGTCCTTGCATGTAATTCCCAGAAAAATGCCGGCCATCACTCAATGAAAATATCTCAATCGATCGGACAGTCCATGTACCTTGATCCAAGAACACGTACTGCCCACTCGCATCATGATTAATACGCGCAGTGATAGTTCCCGCTTCACTTGAGCTGAACATATGTTCCATAGTGAAAGTACGCACCAACGTTCCATCTAATTTTTTAATTTCAATCTTGCCAGCAACATATCCATCTGGAGCAACAGTCTTCCCATTAGGCATATACGCCTGTGTACAATCATCAAGCACAACCTCAAACACATCATCCTTCGCCAAAGTAAAAGGGCACAGAGCCGAAGAAGAGCTAGTCTGAGTTTTGTTCATATCTGAAATACTTTTTGTTTCAGTTCCTTTGCCGAATTTCCATACGAAAAAAATAGCCACGGCCGCAAGAATAATTACGACAAATGATTTGAGAATTGAATGATTATCTTGCATAGAACTATTTTACCACGAGCCTGAAGAACCTCCTCCCCCTGAGGAACCGCCTCCAAATCCACCAAATCCTCCTCCAGAAGAAGATCCGCCACCCCAGCTACCCCCGCCCCACCACGGATGCGAGCCACCAGTTTGTGATACTTTTTGATAACTTCTTGAAACTGCTCGATCAAACAAAAGTCCTATACCCGCCAAAACTGCAGTGATAATAATATTGGCAACTAAACCAAATGCAAAGAAATTGAAAGCCAGGTTGATAAGTCCAATTATTCCACCCACTACTCCTCCAGCCCACCAGGATTTAGATCGTGCAAAGATTGCCGCAAGCCACTGTACAACTACAAAAAAAATAATGAAGTAGAAATAAGAGAAATCGTTTGAACCACTTCTACTTGAAGTGTTACTTGAATATCCTTCTGGCACAGTAAATTCTCCTTTTGAAAGTTCGATGAGTTTATCTACTGTGCCATCAATACCTTCATAATAATTCCCTGCCTGAAATGCCGGCTTCAAAACGGTGTCTTGAATATATGCTGTGCCAACATCAGTAAGCGCCCCCTCAAGTCCATAGCCAGTATGAACGCGTGTCTTATGTTCATCCATAGCTATGAGTAAAAGTGCACCATTATTCTTATCCTTCTTACCAATTCCCCATTTAGTGAAAATATCTTGAGCAACATTTTCAACCGTATTACCATCGAGTGATTGGATGGTGACAACAGCAATTTCATTTGTCGTCTGCTTCTCAAAATTTTCTAATTTTGATTCAAGTGCTGATTTTTGCTCGGTAGTCAAAATACTTGCATAGTCCTGCACAAATCCGGTCGGACGTGCTGGAATATCAAAGGCAAAAGCACTCTGGGTAAAGAGTGCCGTGCCAAGAAATATCAGAGTGACTATACCGATATATTTTTTAGTCATTTTACTGAGTGAAATCTACCTTTGGAACCTGTTTTGCTGTTTCTTCTACTTGGAAATATGCTCGCTCAGATACACCTGCCATTTTAGCAATCAGAGAACTTGGAAATGTCTTCACGCCAGTGTTGAAAGTCTTTACCAAGTCATTATATTTCATACGTTCAACTGAGATACGATTTTCACTTCCCTCAAGTTCTACGGTAAGATCACGGAATGATTGTGAGGATTGTAATGTTGGA
>JAHFNN010000097.1 GCA_023267315.1 Candidatus Nomurabacteria bacterium
ACCACTTTCGGTATAGCTTCTTCTTCATCGAACCACAGGACGACTTCTTTGAAGTCTGATGTCATTTGCGATTCCGCTCCTTGAGAATATGCACCCGTAATACACGAAGACCAGTACCATTGATGAATTTTATTATATGCATTTGTTTTATTTTCAACAGCATCCATTCTTACAAGTAGGGCTGCGAGAACTGGTAACGCTGGCATGAAAGGTAGATCTTTTTCCGAACGAACACCGAATCCGTCCCGTGTATTTTCCAATCTACTGATCGCCTCATCAATGGCCTCAGCACATGTACTCCAATAAGACTCGAATTGCTTCTTGTCAGCTATCGAAAGTGATTCATAAATATTAAGTATGTCCTTTCTTTTGCAAGAGGCCGTTGGATGGTAAAGCAGTGACATCGTCTGAAATACTGCCATTCTAGTTTTTTCATTTTCAAGCGCATATCTTTTTATATTTTGGTAATCATCACATACTTTATCCCATAGATTTTTCAACTCAATATGGTATTTAAGGAGTCTCGCAATCAGAAGATCAAACGTACTTAATGGTTTTCCCGTTGAATTAATTTTTTCAAATATGTCTGCAACATGAACAAGATCCATTGTTTCAGGTAGAACAACGTATGGTATTTCAAAACCTTCCCACATATGTCGAAGTCTCTTTTCAATAGTTATTCTGATATTTCTCACTTGGCTTTTATCGGTCGTTTGATTTTCAAGATATGCTTCAAAACCGTATACCCACTCATGCAATTTTTCTAGTTCATAAAATGGGAAAAGGAGATTTATGAACGACTCTTGTATATCAAGTTTCTTGTCTTTCATTACCACTATATCCTCTCGACTTCCGTCTTCGAGAAACGCTCGAAGATCCAGATAGTAGTAACACTTTTTCTTACCGGAACCTCTCAATGAGAAATCTGGTGTTTTGATTGCGTAATAAAGAGCGGTCATTCTTTGCTGACCGTCAAGTATAATCTGATCTGCTTTATGGGAAGTGTGAACACCCTTAATTGGTTCGACTACAAGGTTTGAGTGATCAGATGCTTCCCACATTAAGAAAGATCCAACATAGTAGTCATTGAAAACCGATTCAAGAAATGAACGTACATATTCTTTATTCCAGTCAAAATATCTCTGGAAGTTTGGAATCTGCCAGCCTTTCTGTACGTTTTCTATAATTCTACTGATTTTTACTCTCTCTGGGCTCTTGAGACTGTGAGGACTATACGCAGCTGCGTCTGGGTTGAAAGATAATATTGCTTCAGATACAGTCTTTTCCCTTGGTTGTTCAACCTCATATATAGTTGATTCAATGATGGTTGTGTAATCATCGTCTGTTATTTTTCTAACTCCACCTTGAAGATATGCACCCCAACTTTTCGTTTTTTTATTTTTTATGAATGAAAGGTCTTGAAGAATTGGTTGTATAGGTTTAGTTCTATCCCATTTTTCAATATCAGCGAGGTTTACTCGATAATTTGTTTCTGATTTGTTGAACCACCAGTCGGCAGATTCTCCGCTTCTGTCTATGTAGGCGTTGGAAGAAAGGACTGCCCGTCCAATAAAGCCTCCGCCGGGACCAGCAAGATAAAATATTACACGATCACCAACTTCAACAACAGCCCTATGTTGTGTAGTGGGGTGAAGACCCCAAGCCTTTTTATCCATGAGAAAATCATACACTTCACGGCCGGTCACTTTCTGGCCAGCTGTATTGAGTCTATCACTGACAATAAATAAGTAATTATTCGTACCCATACCTGACATTTTAGCATTTTATGGCGAAATACAAAATCACCTGACTTTATTCGTGTGCTTAGGTATAATGGATGTATGAAAGTAAATAAGGGTAAAAAAATTATTGATCTGTTTTGTGGGCCGGGAGGATTGTCCCTTGGTTTTGAAAATGCTGGCTTCGAGATTGCCATGGCTAACGACATAGATGAGTCGTCTATCCAGACTTTCAGAAAAAATCACCCAGATATCGAATTTGACAATATTGTACTTGGTGACATTAAGGAATTCATAAAAATTAAAAAGGCAAATCTTGAAAAAAAAGGTTACTCCGTAGTGATTGGCGGACCGCCATGCCAAGGATTCAGTATGGCAAACAGACAAAGACTCATAAGTGATCCAAGAAATTCATTGTATAAAAAATTTGTGGAAGTTATCAAACTAGCACAACCCTCTTTTTTGGTAATGGAAAATGTAAAGGGTATGCTTCCTTATGCACCGCAAGTTGTAGACGATTTTAAATCTGTTGGCTACATTGCGGATTACAGACTTTTAAACGCAAAGGATTTTGGTATTCCTCAAAATAGAGAAAGATTGGTTTATGTTGGTATTAAAATAGATTTGTTCAAAGATCCGCACAAGATTATTCACGAGATTTTTACAGACATAGAGAGCAACAAAATCCAAAAGATTGTCCCACTTAAAGAAGCGTTTTGGGGATTGAGGAAATTAACTGCTCGTGTAAAGAGGGGTGATACTGAGGTCGAATCTAATGAAAGCGGTTTTACACTGGATAAAGTTGCTACACGAACTCAGCCAAATGATTATATTAAGCGGATCAATCACGGAAAAATTCCAAGAGAA
>JAHFNN010000032.1 GCA_023267315.1 Candidatus Nomurabacteria bacterium
GAATATAAGGGTTACGAAAAAGAAGATAGTTTTGCGCCATATGTTGTAGGTGAACTACAAAGACGCTTTGCATTTGAATACAACGGTATGAGAAATCATGAGGTCTACTTTCATTCACTAGAAGGTGGTTCAACTGCGCTCGCCACAAGCACCGCACTTCACTCAGAACTTGAAAAACACTTTGGTTCATTTGACATATTCATGTCTCAATTTAAAGCGCTCGCCCTCACCCGAGGAATTGGATGGGCAGTGCTTTGGTATGACAAAAAAGACAAGCGGCTACTCTCTTCATGGGTTGATGAACAGCATCTCGGACAGCTTAATGGATGCGAGATGATACTCGCACTCGACATGTGGGAACATGCGTACATCTATGACTTTCCATCTAGCGAGAAGAAAAAATACGTAGATGCTTTCTTTGAGAATCTCAACTGGGAAAAGATTGAGGAAAACTTCAAAAATGCTCAGTAAAATTAAATAATTAAAAATCCCCACGAACAATGTGGGGATTTTTAATTATTTAATTTTATTACACCCTACACAATTTAAACTGGGTATAGTGGTAATAATGTCTATTTTTATTATTGTGTGATTTGCTGCGTACCTTGTTGTGCACTTTCTCCTGATAACTGCCCGGGGCCAGATGGGGTAACGTTATACATTACACAGGTTTTACTGCAATTAGGCGTTGTTTGAGGAGAACCTGCTACGCATGTTGTCACACTAGTACAGGCACGTATACCACAAATAGATACACCACTTGAACTTAAAGTGCAACCACATTTTTCTGTATAATTTTTTGTCCCCGGTGTACACACTGCCCCACTGCCCGCAGCCGCACTTTGATTATTAGTCGTATTTATTTTTTTAACAATAATGATCCCCAAAAGCACAATAATAATACAGAGAAATCCTATTGTTATACTATTTAAATTTAATCTCATAAAATAATTTTGTTGTTAATACTTAATAATTCCTACATCTTTTACTATTTTAGACTTAAAAACGTCTCCACCTATTCTACCACTTATTTACTCTTTTAGTTTCAAGATCCACCACACATAAAAGCTGTAAATAACCATCACAAGCACCAGTGGGAAAAACCCAACCGTTACAGCCGCAAATGGTAGTCGTGAGAATAATTGAATAACCGAAAGTTCATAATGAAGAAACGCGTATGAAATTATACCGAACGGCAGAGCAAGAAAATGGAAGACAAAACTTATAGCACTTGTTATGAAGCCAAAAAGCATTGTATATGGAATAAACGGCAAAACAAGCAGATTCACCGGCAAGGCCACGATCGAGAGTATCCCCATTTTATAGAGAATAAATGGTAAAACGAAAATATTCGTCGCTACCGTAGCAGATACAATTTCCTGAAGCCCAAATTTTTCAGTTACAAAGTGAAACCATGGTTTCACTTTTGGCGTGAGATAAATGAGACCGATTGTTGCCAAGAATGAAAGCTGGAATGAGATATCAAATACCAAAATCCATGGATTAATTAGAACCATGGCGAATCCTGCGATAAGAAGAGCACGACCAATATCATAATTACGTCCTGTAGCACGAGCTATAAGCGCTAAAATTACCATCACCGACGCACGAACCACTGTCGAACCAGCCCCAGTCATAATGGCAAATAGTACTATTCCCGCAATGCCAAAATAGATAGCGGCAGTCCGCGCTAAAAATACTCCGAGCGCACGCATGACTGCTTCTGCAACAATGGTGACGTTGTAGCCAGAAAGCGCCACGATATGAATTGTGCCTGTTCGTATAAAATCTTGTCGAAGTTGGTCGCCAAGCGATTGCTTTGTTCCTAATATAAGTCCGCCCATGAGTGCGGATTCAGGCGCTGGGATTTCAAGTTCTATTTTTGAAAGTATTGATTTTTTGAAATCAAACAACTTGCGTCTGATCCACCAACCCTGATTCTCCCCCGTTCGCTCAACTACTGCATTCTGCATCACATAAAAAATCCCGTCTTTACGTAAATACGATACATAATCAAACATTCGCCCGTTTGGATTCGGTTCACCGTCCGCACCGCTTGAAATAAAATTTTCTGGTCGCTTCAATGTGCCTGAAATTGAAATCGTATCTCCGTATTCATATTTCGGATATGAATCCACTGTCACAATCATTTTTGAATCTACCGGAATTTCTCGGTTGTTATCATTTATGGATACTACATGAACTGTAAGTTTTGTATTATGTTCACGCACATCAGGTTCATCATCCACAACTCCGCGAAGAGTAACTTTTTGCCCAATACTCTCATTTAATTCCAAGTCACCAATATTTCGTGCTGATATATCAAAACGCCATACACCTACGGCACTTGTAAAAAGAAAAAGCGCAATCAGTAGAAAAATCTTCTGCTGTTGTGTAATGAGAAAATAATAGAGAAGTGTCGCAAAAGAGAGGAGTAGTAATAGATAGACACTGGAGAGACTCACAGGAAAAAGCGAGTGTATAAAAACTCCGCACACGAACCCCAAAATAGTCGTGTATAAAATCCGATCCCGCATGTACAAAAAATTTAAACTAGTGAATCAAAAGAATACAATGCAACCAAATCACTCTCCTCTTCTTTATTCATTGCCTTCTTATACTTTGCACCCTTTTTACCCTTCACACGTTTCTCACACGCCGCCCATGTTTTATCAACTGAGACCACACCATCCACCAATGAAACATATGAATACCCTACGCCTTTTTTAGAAGATGAAGTTGATTTCTTTTTTGTTGTAGATTTTGTTTCATGCATAGTATCAATGCTCGCATTCATCATTTTTTCATAATCCGCAATTGAGCCAGAAAAAAGAAGAATGGAATTTTGATCGGCGAATGAAGTTGCAATTTCATCACAACGCTCATTCCCGACCGAGCCTGCGTGACCTGATACTTTCTTCCATGAAATACCCCCTTTCATATCTCGCTCTCGAGATAGTTCAAGCAACGCCTCCCATAAGTCTTGATTGAGCACACCTTCTTTCTGTCCCGTCATCCAATTATTTTTCTCCCACGCGTATACCCACTTTGTAATTCCGTTCAGTACATACGCTGAGTCACTGTACACAACGGTTTTAAAAAATTCATCATCACCCTTGCGATTCTTGCGAATCGTAATCAGTGCTTCAATCGCAGCGCGAAGTTCCATACGATTGTTTGTCGTATCTTTTTCGTAGCCACCCGTCTCAGTCACGATGTCTTTTCCTTGATCAAAAATAATAGCGCCATAGCCTCCAGGGCCTGGGTTGCCACGTGACGCACCATCAGTAAAAATAATAACAATGTCTTCTTTCATAATTCTATATCTATACCTGTTAAATTGCGTAATTATTCAACCACTCAAGCAGTGCATCCTTATCTTTAGTCATTAGTAAATATATTTTATAAATTGGAGTTTTCTCACTCGTTGCATGCGTATTCTTCAATGTCGGTATTTCCGCAAGCATCTGTAGAGTAATAGTATCATAGAAATTTTCAATGCGACCATTGCGTAGTAAGTCGTTCCGCAAGTTTGTATTCAAATATGCACTCACTTCTGCGGGGTTTGTGAGATATTTATACACTGGGCCAGCGCCGTCAAACGGTTCTGTGAGTAAGATTTCACTCCCGGGATTTTTACCAATAGTAAGTAGTTCTTTTTCTTCCCAGAAAATATTCCTGATATAGCTTTGATACTTTGATGAGAAATTACTCAGACCTTGAGTAAAAAGATGATTATATTCATGCACTAAAATATTTTCAAAATCTTCAGGATTTTTTGCTTTTTTTGCAACTTCAATAAAATCTTTTTCTCGTGGAACAAGTGCAGGCTGTTTTCGATAAAAACCACCAGCATTGTCGGGTAAATAATCCGCGATAATAACATGTGGATTACTACCCACAAATTCCAAATTTTTTTCCTGAGATTTATATTTATTGAATGTTTTTTCAATGAGTGTTGGAGGGAATTGCATATCAATTTTTTTTGCCCGAGTCAAAGCTTCTTCACTTTTATACCGTCGGTTTTCTTTTTGAATAACAGAGTCAACAAATTCCTGAGTAATTAACATACCTTCTGTAGAATCACGTTTGGGATTATCTTGTAAGACTTGTGCTTCACGAGTAAGATATTGTCCTAGTTCCTTTTTTATTTTTTCCTCTTCTTTTAAAAAAGTAGGAGTTTCTTGTTCTTTTTTAGGAAATTCCATATTCATATATATATTTCTGTTAGGCTAAATAATATCAACAATCCGGAGTCTGAGCTCTGTTTTACCTGCAAAACGAGATAAGTCGAATGAAGCAATCAATCGTATACGTTTTCCTGGTTCTGGAATATTTTTAAATGATTCTGGTGTCGCAAAAAATGAGATCGCTTTTGTCGTACGACCTTCATCAGATACAAGGGAGAGCTCGAGATGATTTTTCTCTTTCCCAAATAATTTTACTCCTACCACTTGCACATTATCAAAAAGAAATATTGGCTTGGGATTACCCACACCAAATGGTGACAACTGTTCAATCGTTCGATATGTATCCATATGCACATCACCAAGGAAAAGTGTCGCATCAACTAATTCATCAGGACGTTTCTGCTCACTATTTTTATTTCTCGTACGTCCATATGCTTCCGTAAGTGCTTCTTCTAAAAAGTGAATCTTTTCTCGCGTGACCGAAAAGCCACCAGCCAGCTCGTGTCCACCAAAATTTGCGAGTGAATCTTCTGGTATCGCAGTCATGAGCGATACGATATTGACCGATCCATCAGAACGACATGACCCTTTTATTAGAGAGTCTTCTTCCGCACCTTCCAATCCCCACACAAATGCTGGCTTTTCATATTCTTCAGCAATTTTTGAAGCGACAAGCCCCAAGACACCCACACGCCACTTGGGATTGCCGATAAAAATTACCGGACGATCTTCTCGACGTTCCAACAATGACTTTACTTCACGCATAATGTGCACCACTGACATTTTTCGTTCATCATTTATTTTTGCGAGATGATCAGCAAGCATTCCTCCTTCTACTTCATCGGAAGTAGCGAGCAACTCAAACGCACGCATCGGAGAATCCATACGCGATGCGGCATTCAATCGTGGGGTTACCATAAACGTAATATCATCTTCAGATACAAACCGTGCATCAATATTCATTTTTTTAAATAATTTCTGCAATCCTGGTCGACGATTTTTCTGGAGAACCTTAAGTCCAAAGTGTGCGAGTACTCGGTTCTCTCCAGTCAGTGGCACCATGTCAGAGAGCGTTGCGAGTCCCGCCATATCAAGTAACCATTTTTCAAATCCGGTAGGGATATTCCAGTACTCTCCATATTTTTTTATAAGTCCTTGCACTAACTTAAATGCCAGCCCCGCACCACAGAGCATATTGTATGGATATGTATCTCCTTCTTGTTTGGGATTTAAAATCGCATATGCTTTCGGAAGTGCTCCGTGAGGAAGGTGGTGGTCCACTACGATAACATCAATCCCAAAACCTTGCGCAAGTGCAATCTCTTCAATATTTGTGGTACCAAGATCAACAGTAATCACTAGCGTCACACCTTCCTTTTGGAACGATTCTATCGCTGCTTTATTCAATCCATATCCTTCAATGTGTCGATCGGGCACATAGTTCCGAAAGTGTTCATACTTTATTTTCTTAAAAAAATCATGCAGTATGACTCCCCCTGGAATACCGTCACAATCATAATCACCAAAAATGACAATTTTTTCTTTTGCTTCTGTTGCTTCAAATATTCGCACACAGGCTCGCTCCATATCCTTCATAAGAAAAGGATCATGGAGATGTTCTTCATATGAAGGGTTTAAAAAATCTCTCTTTTGAGATTCCGTAATTCCTCGACGCGATAAGAGTATGTCAGTAAGGTCAGTTCTTTGCATACCACGTATTTTATCATATACTTTCTCCATGGAAGATTGCATTTTCTGCAAAATCGTAGCAAAAGAAATACCAGCCCATATCGTCTATGAGGATGAGTCGTACCTCGCATTCCTGGATATTCACCCCCAGTCACCAGGCCATACCCAAGTCATACCAAAAACACATACTCGTTGGGTATGGCAAGTTCAAAACGCGGGAACGTATTTTGAAGTCGTTAAAAAAATAGCCTTAGCACAGCAAAAAGCGTTCAGCACTGAAATGATCTGGAGTAAAATCATGGGTGACGAAGTCCCACATGCACACATTTGGGTATTCCCCCATCCTGAAACTCCAGGTGACAAAAATGACTTCCCCGGTAACGCTCTAAAAATTAAGAACGCCCTATAAAAAATAATAGAAGTAACCACTTTTATTTTTACAGATAAAATGAAAGGATAATTTAAAAACTCCCCAAGAATGGGGAGTTTTTAAATTCATTCTATTCTATTTAACTGTCACCGAAACCTTTGGGGAACTCACACCATTTTTATCTGTTGCTATTGCAGATATTGTTCCCGTAGTTACATGGTAGGCAGTGACTGAGCAGCTGTTTGAAGTTAGGTAGGTGGTAAAAGAACACTTGTAGACAAGGCTATTATTCGCATAAAGAGAGATAGAAGCAATACCTATCGTACTTTGTGCTGAAGCTTTGATGACAACACCTTTGTTACTGTTGATACGTGTTCCATCTTGAGGGCTATTGATAGTAACAGTAGGCGCATTTGCAGTGCTGTTTGAAACGGTAAACGTCACCGATGAAATTAAGCTCACATTCCCGGCAAGATCAATGGCTTTGGCAGTGACTGCATGAGAGCCATTCCCTACCGTCGTACTGTTCCGGGTGGTGGAATATGGAGTGGTCGTATCTGGAGAGCCAACGTTAACACCGTCAATTGCAAACTGAACACTAGAGATTCCTGAAAGATCGTCAGATGCATTTGCAGAGAGTGAGACCGAAGTACCTGAAACGGTAGACCCAGAAGTTGGAGAAGCTATTGATACGGTCGGAGCTTTAATATCGATTTTGAATGATTCAGTGTATTTTGGTGTCTCGATATTTCCTGCATTATCTGTTGAATATGCACAGAGTCTCCATGTGCCTTGAACATTGCATGATGCAGAATTGCCTTGAGTATAACCAGTTGAAGAACAGGCGGCTCCTGGAGTAATGGTTAAAGAACAGGCAGTTCCTGCAGTAATAAAGGCCCAGTAGGTATTTTTACAGAGAGAACCTCCTGTATCAGTACAAGTGAGTATTCTTGAAACTGCAGCATTCGTCCAGGTATTTGAAGCAGCTGTGAAGGTAGTCGTCGGAGCAGTGGTGTCAGGAAGAGCAGTGGTCGTAAAATTGTTTTCTGCTCCGCTTGCTTTGTTACCTGCAGCATCTTTGGAAGTCGGAACAAAGTAATACTTAGTGGTAGCTGTCAGTAAAGAAATAGTAACTGAGTGAGCGGTAGTAAGTAATGGATTTAACATCGAACTATTAGGGTATGATCCAGAAACAGTACCGTAGAATACTTGAGTATCAGCAGGTTCATTAGTTGTCCAGGTTATAGTGGCACCTGATGAAGTAATTGAAGAAGTAGCCACAGAAGAAATGACTGGTGGAGTGGTGTCAGCTGGGGTGTTGTTCACCGTGACTGAGATTGATGAGGAAGTGGTAGCATTCCCAGCGGCATCGTATGCTTTAGCAGTCAGTGAGTAGGTGCCATTGGCAACACTAGTCGTATCCCATGAAGCACTGTAGGGACTTGATGTATCTGTACTGATGAGAGTCGTGTCGCGGTAAAAGTCGACGTGATCAACACCGACATTATCGGAAGCAGTAGCAGTGATAGTAGTAGTGCCAGAAAGGGTTGCACCATTTGTAGGGGTGGTGAGGGAGACAGTTGGTGGAGTAGTGTCGGAGGCAGGCTTTGTGGTGCCAACTAGATCTCCGCTTGTAGAAGTGTTGCCACAGAAATCTTGTGACACAGCGCGGAAATGATATGTCGTATTTGGCGTAAGCGGAGCAAGAGTCGATCCCTGTCCATCGGTACTCAGTACCTGTTTTGTGTTTCTATCCGTTCCGGTATAACTCGATGTCAGGCCATAGTCTATATATGTGTATGTTGGAATATTAGTATTCCAGAGGACCCAGATATCACTGCTGTAGATGAGAGGATTGACTCCTGACATGACCGGCGGAGCACTATTAATGCATGGGAAATCAAAACTCACTCGAGGGGAAATATTTCCATTGGCATCCTTGACCCAGGCATACAGAGTTTTTATTCCCGGATCAAATTTATTTGGATCTCGTTCAAGTAATCCGGCAGCAACTAAGTAGGTAGTCTTAGGGGTGGAGGACCACTGATCAACATCACCATCAGTGATAACAAGTGGTGGAGTGTTTGGTGATCGACTGACGTAGTAACCAGTAATAGCAGCAGCACTGTCAGCCGCGGTGAAGGAAGTAATGTTTGCCATAAGAAATTCATTACTTGGGGTGGCAGTAAATGAAGTGATAACTGGTCCGGTAGTAGTTTGGGGAGCAGAAGTCGGAATCTGGAATTGATATGAGTAAGTAGAAGTGGTTGAATCGGTTGCGCTTACACGGAACGTGTAGAGTGTGATTCCGGGAGTGACTGGAACCGTGCCAATGTATTCATTGGTATTTCCGGTAGCTGTAGTTGGAATCGTGGTCCACGTTGTGCCATTATCTGTGCTGACTTCGAGAGATTGTTGAGTGATAGATTCAGTACTAGGAGGACAATTAATCGAATAGTAATCGCAGGAACCGCTCGGTGTCGGATTTGGGTCAAGACCGAAGGATAGCTGATTCTGCATATTCGGGTCGATCAAATTCTGCCATTGATTGTTTGCGATGAGATGCAAGCTCTTCATCAATGGTGGATAATTTCTTGATGAAAACGTCGAACGAGTAACAGATTGTGTCTGTATGCCGTTATACCAAACTGGTTTGTTTATCGTTATTGTTTTACTCTTAGAAAGAGCATCAACCCCCAAACAATTTTCATCGTCGCTTGGCTCGCATGGACCCCATGTGCCAGACAATGTGTAGTTTGAAACCAAAGAATATGTCCCTGCTCCCGTTACGGATCCTCCTCTGGCAGAACCATATTTAGTACCAAATGAACCTGAGTAGCCAGAATCAGAGTATTCTGAATATCCGACTCTATGATTTACCATAAAATACGGACTATTGGATTGATAACTAAG
>JAHFNN010000033.1 GCA_023267315.1 Candidatus Nomurabacteria bacterium
AATAATAAAATATGGGCGTTTATTATTCCTGCGGTCATTTTGGTCTCCTCTTATTTTATTTTTTTAAAGGGTTACGAGTTTGATTGGTCTAGTCCAATCAGGATATTTTTAGATTTTGGGTATCCTTTAGGAGACGCACTGTATCTTTCTATTGCAATATTAGCGCTTCTAATTTCTAGAAATGTAATGGGGGGTATGATGAGAAAGCCTATATTATTTTTTATTTTTGCTTTATTTTTCCAATATTTCTCTGATTTTATGTTCCTATATCAGGTTAGTGTGGGGAGTTGGTATACTGGAGGTGTGAATGACTATGTATACTTTACTTCATATTTTCTAATGACTTTGGGAATACTTTATATGGGTGGAATGTTTAAACAGATCCAAGAATCATAATTTATGTCAGCTCTAACTTTACCAAACAATATGTCCATCTTTGATCAAATCTCCATAAGAATCATCAAAGAGCAAGCGCTTATCATCGGCCCTTTGGCGTGGGATGAGGCGAAGAAAGTTTCAGGACTTACTGTTGTTGATCCCAAAAAGGGGGAAGTCACGGTCTCTGGTGATGGCAAACAAGTGGTGGATGGACTCGTATCTCGCTATGTCCGTCTCTTCGGCCGAACCTCCCAAGAAGTCTGCAAAGGCGCTGTGCAAGATCTTGTTGTTGATATGAAGGCCGAAGAAGTGCCTACCAGTTTGAAGTAAATCTCTTTTGCGGTAAAATACTGAATATATTGTTATGGATGAAACTGAAGTTACTACGACTAATCAAAATGACACAAAAATAGAAACTGCCTCAAACACGGCGGTTTCTTCTGTTCCTAAACCACCTGCTCAAAATCAAGCAGAGAGTGGTGAGCTCGTGCATGCTAACGAAGCAATGTACAAGCAAAATGTTGAACTCGCCGTCTTGAATAAAAACTTGGCGCTTCTTCGAAAACTCTATCAAATCAGTCTTCTGACGCTTGACCCAAAAGCGCTTGGAGATAAGATTACAGAAGCGGTACGGATGGATTTAAATTTGGAAATTGTCGGAGTGCTTACATTTGATGAAGCAGCCGATACACTCTCTCCACTTTCATTTGCGAAAACAAAACGACTTGAAGAATTGCTCAATAAATTGGGCTTCCTATTTAAAGGGATTGAGATTACGAAGGTTTCAACACGACCATTCTTCAAAGCCGCTGCGTATGGAAAAATTTCAAGTGAGACAAATGATCTCGCTGATATTTGGAGTGGTCTCGTGACTCCAGAAAACCTTGAAGTACTGAAAAAAGAATCATATCTCAAGACAACACTTCTATATCCACTCATTACTGAGATGAAAGTGTTGGGTGTATTGTTGCTGGGTCTCAATCGTGATTACAACACCTTGAATGATCATGAGAAAGATTCAATCAAAAGCTTGATCGATGTGGTGTCTGTCGCGATGGATAAGACATTTTTGTACAAAGAAATTCAGGATGCCAATGAAAAACTGAAGTCGCTCGACAAATTGAAGACAGAATTCTTGGGCCTCGCTTCGCACCAGCTCCGAAGTCCACTGACTGCAATCAAAGGATACAGCTCAATGTTGCTTGAAAATTCTTGGGGTGAAATCAAAGACGAAGGTCAGAAGATGGCTATCAACCGTATTTTTGAATCAAGTAAAAATCTAGCGAATGTCGTGGAAGATCTTTTGAATGTATCGAAAATTGAACAAGGTGGAATGCAATACGAGATGACTGCAATCGATATGAAGAAGATGGCACAAGATCTCGTCCAAGAACTTTCTGTTTCTGCGAAGAACAAAGGTCTTGCACTTACATTTGAAGAGAAAGACTTGGGTGAATATGTGGCAAAAGCAGATCGCGTGAAGATCCGCCAAGTATTGCTCAATTTGATCGACAACTCAATCAAATACACAAAGGAAGGTTTCATCAAGTTGATCATGTCACGTCCTAATCCAAATATTATTCGTATGTCGATAACCGACAGCGGTATGGGAATTCCACCTGAAATTATTGGCACACTCTTTGCGAAATTCTCTCGTGGTGAAGGAGGTAAGGTAAATGCTGGTGGGTCTGGACTTGGACTCTATCTTGCGAAAGAAATCGTGGCAGCACACGGCGGAAAAGTATGGGCAGAATCTCCTGGTGCAGGTAAAGGTTCTACATTTATAGTAGAACTTCCTCAAGTGGCTAATCCTCCCGATCACTACTCTTAGAAATCACCACAAATTCATCTATGGCAATTGATATCATTAAATCAACAGGTCAAACACAATCATTCAGTAAGAATAAGTTGTGTTTGTCGTTGCGTAAAGCTGGCGCGCCAAAGAATCTTGCGGATGTCATTTGCAATCAGATCGGCGAAAATGTTGTACCAGGAATGTCGACAACACAAATATTTCGACAAGCATTTAGGTATCTAGCAAAAAAAGATATGCCCGCAGCAGCGCGATATAATTTGCGCCGCGGTATAGGACTTCTCGGGCCTACTGGCTTTATTTTTGAACAATACATCGAAGCAGTGCTGCAATCGGAAGGATACAAGACTCGTCGTAATGTGATGATGCGTGGTCAGTGTGTGACTCATGAGGTGGATGTTGTTGCGGAAAAAGATCGAGTACACTATCTGCTTGAAATGAAGTATCACAACGAGCCAGGAATCATTACGCATATCAATACCGTAATGTATGCAGATGCTCGACTCGTCGATATTTCAAAAGTTGAAAACAAGCGAGAGAATAATAAAAATCAGCATCGAATGTGGGTCGTGACAAATACGAAGTTTACTGATACTGCAGTGCAATATGCAAAATGTCGTGGGCTCAAACTCACTGGCTGGAATTATCCAAAAGGGGAGAGTCTGGAAGACTTAGTAGCTCGGACAAAAACATTCCCAGTCACGATTCTTCCATCAGCAACACCAGTAAATCTCGCGTTTCTTGTCGCACACAATATTGTGCTCGCACAGGATCTTATCTCGTTCACCCCAGAAGAATTGAATAAGCTCTCGGGGCTTCCAGTTCCCGCAGCTCAGAAAATAATTAAAGAAGCTCAGGATCTTTTTGATTAAATCAATCTAATTTTAAATACTATAAAAAACCGTAAATAAGGAAGCGGTCGTGTTGTTATTTACGGATTAGAGAATCGCGTGAATTTCTTGTCCGTCTTCAGTATCTTTAACTTCGTATCCCAACTCTTCAATTTGCTTACGGAGGGTATCTGATTCCTTGAAGTCTTTTTTAATTCGAGCTTCTTTGCGTCTTCGAGCGAGAGTCTTAACTTCCTCAGATAATGGCTCTTCTTTTTGATCAGCTAATTTCAGCCCGAGTACTTTATCAAAATCTAAAAGTGTCGCTTTCTTATCTGCATCTGACACCGCTGTATCTTTCAAGATATCCCACATGACGGTGAGGGCTCGCGGGGTATCTAAGTCGTCATTAATAAATGCCAAAAATTTCTCTTTATAAGCCTCGTTTATATGTCCTGTCGTACTTTGACTATCCAAAGCAAGAAACTCTCTGTAGAGGCGTTTTAGGGCCGTTTCAGAGCCTTTTAATGCCTCTAAACTGAAGTTTGTGAGTGTTCGATAGTGGCTAGTAAGAAGCCAAAGTCGATAAGCCAATGGATCATAGCCTTTGTCAATAAGATCACGGAGTGAGTAGAAATTACCGAGTGATTTAGACATCTTCTTACCATCTACAAGCAGGAGTCCGTTGTGTAGGAAAAATCGAGAGAACGGTTTTCCAGTCGCGCATTCTGACTGAGCAATTTCATTTTCGTGATGCGGAAACATGTTATCCATACCACCAGTATGAATATCGAGCGTTTCGCCTAAGGTAGTCATACTCATTGCTGAACATTCGATATGCCAACCTGGACGTCCTTTTCCAAGCGGAGTTTCCCAAAAGACATCGCCGTCGGCTTCATCCCACATTTTCCATAACGCAAAATCTTGCGCGTTCTCTTTGTCGTACTCATCCTTTTTAATTCTTCCAGAGGCGTTATCTTCGAGTTTTTCAATTGTGATATTTGAGAGTTTGCCGTAGCTCGGATCTTTTTTGATATTGAAATAAATGCTGCCATCATCCCCGCGATATGCATATTCTTTTGCGAGAAGTGTTTCTGTAAGCGCAACCATTTGAGAAATGTAGTCAGTCGCTTTTGTATATTTCACTGCGGGAATGATATTTAAGGTGTCGCGGTCTTTAAAAAATTCGTTCGTGTATAGTTCCGTAAATTCTTTCAAACTTTTCTTTGCGGCTTGAGAATCACGTATTGTTTTATCATCCACATCAGTCAAATTCATAACATGCATCACTTCATAATGATTGTAGGCGAGCGTACGACGCAAAATATCCGCAAAAATGTATGCGCGGTAATTTCCAATATGTGGAATGTTATACACCGTAGGGCCACACGTATAGAGCGATACTTTTGGTGGATTGAGTGGGAAAAATTTTTCCTTTGTACGAGTAAGTGTATTGTAGAGTTCTAGAGCCATTTTCGTTTCTTAAAGTAAATAAACATAAGCACTCCGATTAATATCATTGCACCAATCACCAGATAAAACTCCGTTACATCCTGAATGAGTGGGAAGCTTGAGTTCATAGAGAAGATCCAAGATATAAGCGCTGCAGGAAGGACAATGAAGTTCATGGTCGTGAGTGTCTTCATTGTGTCGTTAGTTTTTGAGGTAAGCAATGAATCGTTTGTCTCGCGAAGATCCACAAGCATTTCTTTGTGATTTTCATATAGTGTGCGGACCTTACTGAATTCTCCGACAATCGCAGAAAGATAGTATGAGAAATCTTTTCCAAAGAATTCCTCACCGACTTTTTCAAATGAGGTGAGTACATCATGATGGAAACGAATTGCTTGTCGGAAATCCAAGAGTTTGCGATTGAGGGCTGAAATATGTCGCACCATTTTTTCTTCGCGATCAGCAAATATACTTTTTTCGGTCTCGATGAGATCACGGTCAATAATGTCGAGTTCTGAAAGTGCGTGGTGATAGAGCTCGCGGATTGCATAATAGAATAGGAATCCTGCATGTGTTGCAACCAAATCTCGCTCGAGGAGTGTAGTGACTTCGAATTTTTTCGCAAATTCATGCAGGCCATTCACTGTCTGATAATGCGAAGTAATCATGAAGTCTTTCCCGATAATAAAATCTACCTCGACTTCTGTACGGTGATTTTTACCATGATGCAAAATAGTAGGGAAGTGTAGTACCAAGTAAATGACATTCTGATAGCGATCGACTTTTGATCGGATGCCATCATTCAATAAATCTTCTTTGAGTGGTGCAGGGAGATTGTATTCCTCCATTACTGAAGCGATTTCATCACGTGTCGGAGCTTCAATATCGATCCACGTCAAATTTTTCAATACGTATTTTGATATCATTTGATAAAAATAGAAATAATTAATTATGTAACACGGCAATTATACCATGTCTTTCGCCAGATAAAAACGGATTGATGTGGACATATTCATATAATTTGCTTACACTTAATCACATGATTAAATTTCCTGATGAAGTTATTTCAGATGCGGAACATACAAGTACACATACGCTGAAACGAAAATCTCCAAAACGATTCAGTCGTTTATTGAAAGTGCTTGGCCCCGGTATCGTAACAGGTGCTGCTGATGATGATCCTTCGGGAATCGCAACATATTCTCAAGGAGGCGCTCAGTTTGGTTTTAAAATTCCATGGACAATGCTTTTCACACTTCCGCTCATGACCGCGGTGCAGGAAGCATGTATGCGTATCGGAGCTGTTACCGGAAAAGGACTGGCAGCTGTGGTGCGAACACACTATTCGAAAAAAATATTGTATCCGGTTGTATTACTCGTCATCTGCGCCAATACACTCAATATCGGTTCGGACATCGGAGCAATGGCTGCGAGCACACAACTCCTTATCCCAGGTATTCCATTTGCCTTGATAGCAATCACATTTGCACTAGCAATCATTTTGTTGGAAGTTTTTATTCCGTATCGCACCTACATTCGTATTTTAAAATGGCTGGCAATGGCACTTTTTGCATACTTTATCACCGCATTTTTGATTGAAGTGCCATGGCATGACGTATTGATAGCAACACTCATTCCTCAAATACAATTAAGTTCTTCTTTTCTATATCTTATTGTTGGAATTTTTGGTACTACGATTTCACCATATTTATTTTTTTGGCAAACTAGTAATGTTGTGGAGGACGAAATCACTAATCATCGCCTACCACAGCGTGGAGGTATTCCTCGATTGACGAAGTCGTACTTAAAAAGATTACGTATCGACAATGCTATCGGTATGCTTTTTTCAAATGTAACCGCGTGGTTCATTATTGTGGTAGGAGCTGTCGTCTTAAATCATTCTGGCGTAACCAATATCAATACCGCTGCCGATGCTGCTCGAGCCCTTGAGCCACTCGTGCACACATTTCCGAATGCGGGATTTTTAGCAAAACTTATTTTCGCAATTGGAGTCATTGGGATAGGTCTTCAAAGTATCCCCGTACTCGCTGGTTCATCTGCGTACGCCGTAGCTGAAACATTCAGTTGGCGAGAAGGATTATTTCGTAAATTCAAGCAATCTCGCAACTTCTATCTCGTCATTATTGTCGGAACATTAGTTGGTTTAATTTTCAATTTTATAGGATTTGATCCAATAAAAGCGCTCGTATTCACGGCTGTGTTTAATGGTATTGCGGCAGTTCCGCTCATTTATCTTATTGCTCGAATTTCGAGTCGAAGCGATGTTATGGGGGAGCATAAAAGTGGTATCGCCTCAAAATTAGGACTCTGGACAGCCTTTGTAGTAATGGGTGTTTTTGGGGTTGCTTTACTCCTTTCTTTTGTCTAAATAGACCTATTTTAAGGGGTAAAGGTCCTATTTGGGTTTAAACCCTTGCATTTTTTCCAAAAATATATAGAATGTATCACGTTATGGAATTCGCAGTTATACACACAGGAGGGAAACAATACAAAGTCTCTGTCGGAGATGTTATTCAAGTGGAAAAGCTTCCAGGAGAATTCAAGGCGGGCGATAAGGTTGTTTTCGATAAAGTACTCCTTGTTGATAACGGCAAAGACACCTCGATTGGTGCTCCGTACCTCGATGGAGCAAAGGTAAACGCCATCTTCCAGGAAAATGGCCGCGCAGCTAAGATTCGCGTTGTGAAATACAAGCAAAAGAGTCGTTACCTCCGCCAAAACGGTCACCGTCAGCCTTTCACTAAAGTAAAAATTACATCTATTGCATAAAAACCTCTGATTGAATCAGGGGTTTTTATTACGACGAGCGAGGAGTAGATGAACAAGTATTCTTGTTCACCATATCCGAGTCGATGTCGTATCAAGAGGTTTAATACCGATTATTTTGACATATTTATATAAATATGTTATTTTTGTTTGAATTTTAACTCCAAAATCTAATGAAGAAACTACAGAGTACTAGCACTTTGAAAAAGAAGAGGAAGTTACGTCCCTCAAAAATAGTCGTAACATTCAAATCAAAAAATACAGCGATAGAGAAGCCTGAGCGGATAGAAAAATTCCTCGAGATCTTGGGGAAACACCCACCGGCATCAAACAAGAAAGAAGCATATAAAATCATCGACAGGATTTTTGTTGCTGTTGAAAATGCCGCCCATAAACAGAATGAGAATATTGATTCCTCGCGAGGGAAAATGACGATTGGTCACATTAGTGACTGGCTTCAATTCGTAGGAAGGTATAAGAATGTTTTTTATACCAACACGAAAGGTCATGTACTTATCATTTCTGAAAATGGTGCAATTGAGATACATGATTCAAAAAAGATTGAGGATCATTTCAGTATCCCGGTAAATCCATCCTATAGTAGGATCTTTGAAAAATTCAGCGCTGACGGCAAGAATGTTTGGCAAAAAGTGGCCTAACATTTATTTTTATTTACATGATAAACCCAAGTCTATTTATATAGATTTGGGTTTATTTTTTTTGACAAATTACCTGCATCAGCCATAATAAGACTAGATTTTTAGCTATATTTTCTTCATTGTAAAACTTCAAACATCATTCCTATGATTAGAATAAGTAATTCTCGCATTGTTGCCGTGAGTTCCTGTGTACTCATCGTGTTGTATGTATTTCTAAAATATTTCGAAAACTACCCAGTATCTGTGCTTATTTTTTCAGGTAACATGTTAGTTTCAGCATCAGCGCTCCTACTTCCATATACTCGGAAAATGTCCTCGTGTTCACTTTGGATTTTAGCAGTTCTCGGTGTAGTAGATGGAATGTTATTGGTATACTCTCTAACGACCGTACTCACAAGAATCTTGTGGCCATTGAAAGATGTTTCAGACAATTTATCATTTTTGATTGGAATATTTTTAGTAAGCTTGCTTTCTGGTATTTGCCTTGCACTCATTTGGGCACTGCGATGTTTATTTGCTGAAACTGAAAGCAAACCACTCCGAATTATCCACAAAAAAGCTATTTCCCAGGTGTAATATCGCGTTATGCCTACATAAGAACCGGTCTGCAGTGATGCCCACCGGTTTCTTTTTTTATTGTCTATTTTTTAGTGCGTTTTTTATCGTCTCGTTATCAGAATATTCAAGTTCTGTTCCGGTAGAGAGCCCGCGTCCCAAACTGGTGATTTTAAAACCCAATTTTTGCATAAAAGGGGAGAGTTGTTCACGAATATAGGTGTCGGTATGATCGCCGTGTGGATTCATGGAAAAAGCGAGTACCACTTCTTTGAGTTCTCCGGGGGTTTTATTCTTCATTTGAGTTAGAAGTTCATTGATGCGCACTCGTCTTGGGGTATCTTTTTCAACAATCGGTACTGTACCGCCTAAAATAAAATATTTGCCGGTGTACACTTTTGCCCGACGAACATTCTCAAAATCAGAATCTTTTTCAAGAATCATCAACAAACTAGAATCTGTTTTCGGATTGGTGCACACATCACAAATCGTCCCATTTTTTGATTGGAAATATCGGAAACACGAAGAGCATTGTTGTATCTCATTTTTTAAATTAACAATACCGTCTGAAAGTAGCCCGAGGTAGGCGGGATTTTTATTGAGCAAAAAATAGACGAACCGTTTTGCTTGCCGTTCGCCGATACCAGGGAATTCTTTGAAGAGTTGCGCTAACTTATCGATGTTA
>JAHFNN010000007.1 GCA_023267315.1 Candidatus Nomurabacteria bacterium
TTTTTTGCCGAAATTCCTTTGAGCTCTGGGATATTAAATTGTTTTGCAGTAAACGTTTCCATATATAGATATGAGTTAATTCGTATAAAATTTGCGACTTTCCATATTATACTCTTAATGTAATCATTTATGCCATATCTCAAGAAATACAAATGGGTTATCCTTTTTACCCTCATTTTTGTTGATATTTTTGTGTGGTCGTCCAGTGATTCTGCCCAATCAGCGACCTTGAAAGTAGTGTTTCTTGATATTGGCCAAGGAGACAGCATATATATCGAAGCCCCAAATGGTCGGCAGGTTATGTTTGATGCTGGGCGTGACCAGAGTGTATTACGACGGTTGGGTGAAGTCATGCCGCTGTTTGACCGATCAATAGACATGGTCGTGGATACTAATCCAGACGCCGATCACATCGGTGGATTTATTCCGATACTTGGAAAATATACAGTCGGCGCACTACTTGAATCAGGAACATTCAATTCTAGTAAGACATACGCGACGCTAGAGAACATGGCCGCAGAGAAAAAAATTCCAGACATTTTACTTCGGCGTGGAATGAAGATTATTCTTGATTCAAAAAATAATGTGTATATTGATGTGCTTTTCCCCGACCGGGACGTCAGTTCATGGACGAGCAATGATGGGTCGGTTGTCGCACGACTGGTGTACGGGAATGATTCGGTGCTGCTCACTGGTGATGCCACGAAACTTACCGAAGGAATATTACTGCAAGAAGAAAAAGATACTCTCGCATCAGAAGTATTGAAGGCTGGTCATCATGGATCGCACACTTCAAGTGGGGCTGACTTTGTGAAAGCCGTACATCCTACTTATGCGATTATCTCGGTCGGTGCGGGTAATAAATATGGTCATCCGCACCAAGAGACACTCGACACTCTTGCAAGTGCTGGTGTACACGTGCTTCGTACAGACCAGTTGGGGACTATCGTTATGGAATCGGAGGGTGATGGTTTTACTATCGTAAAATAACGACTCTGTAATATCGAGAATTATGACTCGTCTCATATGGTAAGTATATGTACTCCACTTCTCTCAACTATGAATAAAGTTGGGGTAGAGGTACAATATCTATACGCTTTATTACTATCAATTTTAATATATGAATTACAAAAAAGGATTTAGTGTGTTTGCTGCAATACTCGTCGTGATTATTATCATTGCGGTTGGTTTTGCTGCGTATTTGATTGGGAAGAATACGAATCAAAAAATAGCTGATACAAATCAGAATAATACGGGCACGACTGTCGGATGTACGAAGTACACGCCCGATGACTGGAATATATTGGTGCCACAGGTTCGCACTGAATTTTTGAAAGCATATGGAAAGTCTATGTTTGAACAAAATGGGACGCTCACTGCTTCGAGTATCGTAAAAACAGGAGATGTTACTGGAGATTGCACGAACGAAGCGCTTATTGGTCTTGAATCTGGCGGTGCATCGAATGAAGCATTTGGTATTGCCATGTATCAAAATGGTGCGGTTGTTGTCCCCCAGACGAAGGAAGATGACGGAACAATAAATCCAGCAGCTCTTTTGCGTGGTGGATCAGTTATGCATCAAGAAAATGGAGATTTTATTGATGGTGTTGGGTATTACACGATTGAGAAGCAAAATGATGGAACAACAGGGCAAGTTGCTTCTTGTACGGTCACTGCATATCAGTGGAATTCGGTATCAAACATGTTTGAATACGCCACCGATCTTACTACCAAGTGGCAGAAAAATTTGTGTGGAGATACACCAAGCGTTTCCGATGCTGGAAATAGTAATCAGAGTGCCACTGCATGTAAAAATTCTGATGGCGGTCGGGCAATCATTACCAATTTGTCGAAAAATTCTGGGAAAATTGGAGACACAGTTACCGTTTCAGGATGTAATTTCCGTGGCTTTGAAGGACAGGCGAATGTTGGGATTGAAAATAGTAAAGGGGTGAGTGGTATTCTTTTTACGAAAGTAATCCCGCTTAGCCAAACCACTGATAGTATTATGTTCAAATTACAGTCACCGATCTGTCAGCAAGACAATTCATACAGTGGTAATCCATGCACTTCTTGGCTCACACTTTCGCCGGGTACGTACAACATTATTGTTTCTGGATGGAACACAAGCAATAAAATGCCGTTTATTATAAATTAGTAATTAAGTATTTTTTAAAAAAATGAACTATAAAAAAGGATTGAGTACCATACAGACTGTTGTTATCGTGATTGTTGTGCTTCTCGCCATTTTCTTGGCGTATAAGATTGGGACGAATAAATCAACCAATCAAAATACTCAAAATTCAACCACGCAGGAATCAGCGACCCAGAATACTGGGCAGACGAATAATACTTCATCAGGTACACAGAATACTGGCACCTCAAATGGATCTTCTGTTTCTGTTAGTGGTGGTATTGTTTCACCAAGTACCGAGACAGCTACCTGTAAGATGAATACTCCCGCATCAATCACCGTACTTTCTCCAAATGGCGGAGAGTCGTATAAGGCAGGGCAGAAAATTACAGTGAAATGGAAGAGCTGCAATCTTCCTTCAACGACAAAACTCTCAATTGATATTGTTCCATCAAGTGCGGTCTTGTCTCAATGGTCGCTACAGCATGCGTGTTGTGGTGTATTTACAAACTCAGCAACAAATACTGGGTCGGGTATATTCGACCTTCCTACAGTAAATAATTTCCAGGGCGGAGCACTTATGTATGGCAAATACTATAAAATTAAAGTGACCGAGCAAACAGCACAAAATGGTATTCAACTCAGTGATGTATCAGATGGAATGTTTTCTATTACTGGGATTAGTATTGCTCTCCCGACTCCCTATATCAGCGTACAGGGAACATGGCCTCCAGTAATTCAGAGTTACTACAATGGGTATTCGTGCAATAAAGTGCATTCCGATATGATAGATACGGCATCACGTGTGATTAATGGTACGACCTATTGCGTGACTGACTTACATGAAGCTTCGGCCGGCACGATCCATCACACATTTACATATGTGACGAGGGCGTACAGTGGAACAGGTACCAAGACAACGAATTTCACCTTGAACTATCAAAGCTGTGATCTTTCACAGACAGACTGTAAGACAGCTCAGGCAAATTTCAACCTCGATGCGATTATCGATACGCTCATGAATCAGTAAATTAAATATAAATAAAGAAACCCCGACCGAGGTCGGGGTTTCTTTATTTGAGAATGTTATTTAATGATTCCAGCTTTCTTTAAGGTAGCGTATGCGCCATTCTTATTGATAGTGCGGATTGCTTCAGTTGAGATTAGGAGATTGAAAGTCTTTCCAAGTTCTGGAACGAAGATCTTTTTCTTCTGGAGATTTGGATATTTTCGTACTTGCGGGGTAGGGGTAAAGATGGTCGCACGGGTGCGGTTTGCAAGTTTTCCTCCCATCTGGGAACCTTTTTTAGTTATTTCGCATACTCTCGACATATATTTATTATTCGATAACGTTCCCGTATGCTAACATATAGAGCGTGGCGATGCAAGCGCTTTATACTAAAACAGCGTAGAGCTACCCTCACATTATTTATGGATATTCAAACTTCGTTATTTTATATCATTGTTCTCATAATGTCAGTCATTGTGCATGAGGTCGCCCATGGATATGCGGCCCTCTATATGGGTGACCAAACTGCTCGCCGTCTTGGACGACTCACACTCAACCCGCTCAAACACTTGGACCCTTTTGGGTCAGTTATTCTACCACTCCTTCTCATTCTTTCGGGTACGGGTATCGTATTTGGCTGGGCAAAACCAGTCCCTTACAATCCGAATAACCTTACAAATCGAAGAAAGGGGACATTGGTGGTTGCCAGTGCTGGTATTATTGCCAATATTTGCCTTGCTCTCTTTTTCTCATTAGCTATACGACTCGCACCAGTCTTAGGTATTGCAAATGGTCATTTTATAGCGATATGTGGGATTATTGTCTTGGTAAATATAGTCTTGGCTGTGTTTAACATCATCCCGATTCCTCCATTAGATGGTTCACGGATGTTATTTGCCCTTCTACCTGCGAGGTACCATTATATTGAGACGTTTTTTGACCAGTACGGCTTCGTTGTACTTATTTTCATCGTGTTTTTCGTCTGGCAGTACGTAGCACCTATCCTTATGCACCTCTTTAGTCTACTTACCGGGCTTCCGTTTTAGTTAAAAATGAAATAATGGAACCAGAATCGAAAAAGAACGTTTTCTGAGCTTGCTTTTTTTTAGCGACTATAGTAAAGTACCGCTTACGTAGTCCTTGTGACTATTTTTGTTTTAAATGCCTACAATCAATCAATTAGTTAAAAAAAGCCGAAAGAAAGTATCCCGCAAATCAAAGGCGGTTGCTTTGGCTCGTGGATTCAATGCAATCAAGAACCGACCAGTATATTACCCTGCTCCATTTAAGCGTGGTGTGTGCGTGAAGGTTACGACAACAACTCCAAAGAAGCCTAACTCAGCGCTCCGAAAGATTGCCCGCGTACGTCTTACAAACGGTATGGAAGTGACTGCATATATCCCAGGAGAAGGACATAACCTCCAAGAACACTCAGTGGTGATGCTTCGTGGTGGTCGTGTGAAGGACTTGATCGGAGTACGATACCACATCGTTCGCGGTGTGCTTGATGCAACCGGTGTTGAAAAGAGACGACAGGGCCGTTCACGATACGGTAACAAGCGCCCAAAGGCAGCAAAAGCATAATCTAATTTTTATATCTATATAAACCATGCGTAGAAAAGTAAACAATCGAAATATCGTAAAGCCAGACATTAAATACAACTCTCCAAAGGTTGGGAAGTTTATTAACAATGTCATGAACTCTGGTAAGAAAGAAACCGCACGACGCGTTGTGTACAAGGCTTTTGATGTAATCAAAGAAAAGACTGGAAATTCAAATCCACTTGAAGTCTTCGATCTCGCAATCAAGAACGCAAGCCCACTCGTTGAAGTTCGCTCACGTCGTATCGGTGGTGCAAACTACCAAGTGCCTCGTGATGTTCGCCCAGAACGACGAAATGCACTCGCAATTCGCTGGATTCTCCTTGCTGCTCGCTCAAAGAAAGGACAGCCAATGCATATCAAACTCGCTGATGAATTAATTGCTGCATCAAAAAATGAAGGTACTGCCGTGAAGAAGCGTGATGATACCCACAAGATGGCAGAATCAAACAAAGCATTTGCTCACTTTGCTTGGTAATACTAAAACAATTAAAAAATAAAACCCCCCGCTAAAGCGGGGGGTTTTGTGGTTATACACACTTTTTGTTTTTTACTCAATCAAAAAAGCATATAATATACGTAAGTTAAAAATACCAGCATGTCCGTCGAACGCATGCTGTATCATTTTATAAATTAATCATTAATTAGTAGTTCACTTTTTATGAAGTGAAAAGTTATTATGGAAAATATGAATAGTAATTCAAAACAAAATCCAATCATCATGATCCTCCTCGTAGTGATCTTGGCATTGGTTGCGTACCTCGTAATTAATAGTACAACAAAGACCACACCAGTTGGTGAGAATCAGTCAGCGGCAGCAGGAAAGCCAAAAACTAATTCGAATACTAAGCATACTACACACAACAACTTCGTTGTGGATACTATTGCTCCAGTTATAACATCATTTACAACTCCTTCTACCAGTCATTCATTGTCGATACCTTATAGTATTGTTGCAACCGATGATAGCGGTATTGTAACTGGTTACATTGTTACTATGGGTACACGACCAACAGCAAGTGATCTAGGTTGGACAACTAGTGCTTCTGGCACATACGTATTACCAGCATCTGTTGATGGTAAAATGATGACACTCAATGCGTATGCAAAAGATGCAGCTGGAAATATCTCAAATGCATTCTCTTCGCCTACAATTTACGTAACCCTATCAGGTGGCACTCCAGACACTATTCCTCCTACTGTTAATATTACATCTCCAATGGATGGTGATGTTGTATCAGGAATTGTACCGTTTACTGTTAGTGTTACTGATAATATTGCTGTCAAAAGCGTATATTTCTATGCTGATAATGGTGCTATTAATGTGGGTAGGTGTGATGCTGGTCAAGCTTGTAATTCCCTTAGTGAATACAAGGCGTACTTAGATACTACGAAGCTCACTCCTGGAATGCACTGGCTTACTGTTCAAGCGTATGATACAACCGGCAACGAAAATGAGCAGTGGATTCAAGTTACTATCTAGTCGTAATAAATATTAACCACAAAAAATCCCTCGCTTTAGCGGGGGATTTTTGTTTTCCACATATCAATTGTGCTGTATCACCTTGATAGTTCTATACTGTAGATACCTTTATATTAATAATTATCCTTAGTGCATTATTTAAAAATGAAAAAAACAAAGATATTTCTTGCGGTAGGAGTTTTTATCGCCGTAATCCTCGTCGTAGTTTTAGGGCGCATAATGCTCAATCAAAAGTTCAATGGTAATCAACAGGCTGCTGCTAATTCTGCCATTGTGACATCATCCGATGGGCGTATCTTGTCAAAAGAAATGCAGGTTGGTTTGCTTGGTGTAGACGCAGAATACGGAGTTAACTCTGGCGTCTCGCTTATTCCAGGGAAAGGATATATTGAAGAGCCCGAACTTTCTTCTGAATCTCTTGGTGTGATGGTCGTCCTCAAAGATGATCCTCTTGGTAAAAATTATGAACAGTTGCATAAGAATGGACTCTCGAAGGCAGATATTAAATCAAAAATTGCACTAAAGGCACAGGATATTAGATCAAAACACGAAGCACTGAAGTCTTTTATTAAACAAAAAACAAAAAAGAACCTCATTGGTCCTGGTCAAAAACAAAATGGTGCGCTTCGCATTCAAGAATACAAAAATGCATTGAATGCTATTTCTTTCCGAGATATTTCGTATGAAGAAGCCAAAACACTTTTTGCTGGAAGGACAGATATTGCAAGTATTTCTCGAAATAAATTAGTGAGTATTGATTTAAACGATTCAGTACCGCAGATGGATGTCCCTGATGTTTGGAAATTGTATGGCCCTGTAGGTGTTCCACTTGATGGTACCGGGACGACAATAGGGATTATTGATTCGGGTGTGCAGTATACTCATCCAGATTTAGGTGGATGTTATGGGAACAATAATCCGTTATCTACCTGCAAGGTTGTTGGGGGATATGATTTTGTAAACCATGACAATGACCCGACAGACGACAATGGGCACGGTACACACGTTGCTGCTACTGCTGCAGGGAATGGAACTCTTATAACTGACACTGGAACGATTCCTCTTCCTGGTGTTGCTCCTGGTGCAAAAATATATGCCTATAAAGTAATGAATAATCGAGGGAGTGGTGGATCGGATGACATTATCGCTGGTATTGAACGCTGTACTGATCCAAACCAAGATGGAGATTTATCCGATCATTTGGATGTTTGTAGTATGAGTCTTGGTAGCTCTTCAGGTGATCCTGATGATGACATGTCTATTGCTGTTGATAATGCAAGTGCTGTTGGAACTGTCTTCACAATTGCAGCAGGTAATAGTGGACCTGGTGCTCAAACGATAGGTTCTCCTGGTACTTCTCGTAGTGCAATTACCGTAGCGGCAAGTTGTAAAACAGCACAAATTGGAAAAGATGGACAATGCACAACACCAATCGCAAATTTCTCATCCCGTGGCCCTGTTAAATGGACAGACGCAGGAGGTATAGATCAGACACTTATGAAGCCAGATATTGCAGCTGTTGGCCATATGATTTGTGCAGCAAAAGCTTCATTTGTTGTTGGAGGCTCTCCATGTGGTCCAGACCATTTTGCAATTTCAGGTACATCTATGGCTACCCCTCATGTTGCTGGAGCGGCAGCTATTGTTCGTGAAGCTCATCCTGAATTTTCAGCAGCAGAAATTAAAAAGGCACTTATGGATCACGCACGAGATCTAGGATTGCCGGGAACTGTTCAAGGAGCGGGGGAAGTTGATCTTGCAGGAACAATTAATGCAATCAGTATTTCAACAAATGAAGTAGATATCCAAGGTTCCCCAGTTACTTTTGCAGATCCTACTACTTCTTTAACCCAAACCTTTACAAAAAATGTTAGTTTGAAAAATAAAACCAACGCGCCTGTCACTGCAACTTTTAGTCTTGTAAATAATCAGGCAGGGTACGATATGGTTCTTAATGATACAAACGGTAAGGCTATTTCATCAGCTGTTTTGCCTGCTAATGCTACAGTTTCATTTACTGTCTCTGTTACTGTTCATCATGATGTTGCACGTACTGCGAATATATTTAGTGGTCTTGTTAAAATTTCAACAGGACCTGCTACAAATCAGAAATTACAATTTTCTGTTGTTGTGACCTCGGATCATCGAATTTCTTCAACTATTACTTCATTCAATTATGATCTAGTTGCACCTTCTGGTGATACAAAGAATGAATCATTTACGATCACAAACAAACTCATAGATGCTCCAGTAACACTCACTGCGAAGGTTCGTTGTTGTACATCGGGCTCAGGGGTGATGACTGATCTTGGAGGGACAATCAATAGTCAGGCATCGTATAGTTTTACCTTAGCGAAAGGAGAACAAAAAACACTTGCCATGAAATTAGCAATTCCAAGTAGTCTGATGAATACAAATTATACTGGATATATTGATATCACCTCTTCGTTGGAAAACTTCTCAATACCCATTACTTTCTTCAAGGGATATAAAATTTCCATTGATTTTGATGCGGTGCGTCCAACAGTCATAAATATGAAGAATGAATTGACTGGGGGGTCAATGGCGATATGGTTGCCTGGTAACAGTCAAACTAATTTATACTTCGGTACGAATGGCCCGTATGATGTCATGGCGTTATGGAATGACACCACTCTTAATAAATGGGATACAATCGTTGTTCGTGATTCAATTGATCCTGCCGTTACACCACGAATTTCTCTCAAAAAATCTGACGCTGTTTATGAACAGAAATTCGACTTTAGAGATAGGTATAATAATGCTGTGGTTGGGAATTATATGGGGTCAGTTTTGACTGCCTCAAAAGGTACAAAAGGATTCTCGTTTTGGGCATCGACTTCTCTTTCATCTTTATGGACGAATGCGATGCCAGACACATATACTATCGAATATGCTGCATTCAAAAATAACCCCGCAACTGTTTTTGGGGCTGCAATAAAAGGGGTGACTGCTAGTAAAACATTTACAAATAGTCCGAATGATTTAAAAAAGTTCATAGCCAAATCATTTGATCCAAACATTCCGAATTTCTCTTTCGAGGTTGGCGCGCAGATGGTCGGGCCAGTTTCACCTGCTTCTACTCGATATAATATTTGGGCTGATTCATTACTTGGATCATTCACTACGTCAGATCGTTATTTTGGGATAAATGGAATGGGTCAATTTGATGTGTATATGGCGCAACAATCTGATCCAGAAATTACAGGGACACTTGAGTATCCAATCTTTGATATCCTAGGACAGAATAAAGATGGTGTTATTGTTTATAAGACACCAGCATATACACTTGCGCCTAGTGGTGTTTTGCGAGGTCTTTCCACTGGACACACATTCAGATCTTCTCTGTATAATGGTTTGTATCAAAATATAAAGACTCCTTCTACTTCATACTTTATACCAATTGCACAAGGTCCAATGATTGATACGTCTGTTTGGGGTGTAAACGCAAACAATTCTGGAGGTATGATTTCTGCGCTGCCAGAGACGAACTCATTATATGTAAACCAAGGAAGAGGGAACGATTTCTGGGGGTACTATAATTCTCCTAGTTTCCATGATTATTCGATTCCATATACTATTAGTATTGATGGAAAGCTAACGAAAACTGGAAATATTCCATACAACACTTCGACTGGATATTATCCTTCTCTCACCCTTGATCAAAGCACTGATCCAATCCCAAAAACACAGTCAGGTTTATATTCTGTTACTACTACTCACAACTATCAAACTCAAGGAATTCCTCTTACCGCCAAAACAACTGTTACATTTACTGTAAGTGCAACTCCACATGACGCAAATCCTCCACGATTAATCGATTTACAGATACGAGGTGGTGGATATACACAAGAGGTGATTGATAGTAATCTTGCAAATACATTAGCATTTAGTCTAGATCATGTTGCTGGTGTAACGGGATGGCCGGAAGAGACGGTTCTTACAGGAGGTTCACTTGCCTCTGTTTCCGCTTCATACAAATCTCATACGGATTCAAATTGGACAAATCTTTCTATTGCACAAACCTCTGGTGAATATACCGCTCCAATTTCAGTAATTTCTGGTGCTGCATTGTATGATTTCAAGATTTTTGCAAAGGATCAGGATGGTAATACTTATACGTATGAGTTCAGTGTTCCGTCAGGGTCAGGTGTTTCATTACCAAGTGCCACTGATGACACCACTCCACCCTCAGCGCCAGCAAATGTTTTGGTTACCACAACAGGCACTACTGCCACTATTACTTGGGATCCATCTACTGATACAGGTGGCTCGGGTCTTGCGGGCTATAATGTTTTCAAAAAAAATCCTGATACTTCAAGAACAAATCTAAATACTACACCGGTTACTGGAACTTCGTATACTGTCACGGGGCTTACTCCTTCGAAGGCGTATGTTATGGGGGTAGAATCTATAGATAAAGCAGGCAATGTATCTCAGGAAGTTGTATTTTTCGCAATAACAACATCGGATACTACAGCTCCATCGGTTCCTACTAATCTTGTTTCTTCAAGTAAAACGACCTCAAGTGTCTCTCTTTCATGGTCAGCGTCGACAGATGATGTTGGTGTAACTGGTTATGAAGTATTTAAAAATGGTCAATCGGTCGGCACAACAACTACTACCTCATTCACTGCATCAAATCTCCTTGCTGGTACTCAATATTCATTTACAGTTCGAGCACGTGATGCTGTTGGTAATTATTCTGCTCAGTCTAGTGCCTTACTTGTAACAACAAATAATGCAGCTGACACAACCCCACCAGTAATTTCTGCCATAAGCGCCTCATCAATTACTTCAAGTGGTGCTGTAGTTAAATTTACTACAGATGAAAGTGCTAATACGGAAATATATTATGGTACTGTGTCATCGACATATCCATTTTCACTTGTCGATAATTCAATGGCCATTTCCCACAACATTACTCTTTCGGGTCTTTCTGCAAATACAAAATATTATTACATTGTTAAATCAAAAGATGGAGTGGGAAATCCAAGTACTTCGTCAGAAAACTCATTCACTACACTTACTGCATCTGACACAACACTTCCTATTGTTACCGCATTCACTATTCCTGCTACTAATGGATCATTAGTAGTTCCAATAACCACATTTACTGCAAGTGATAATATTGGTGTCACTGGATATTTGGTGAATGAATCATCAACTAAACCAACAATCGGCGCTTCTGGCTGGAGCACAACAAAACAAACAAGTTATACTTTTGTATCAGCTGGTACAAAAACAATCTATGCTTGGGTGAAAGATGCTGCAGGAAATATTTCAGCAAGTAGAAGTGCTTCTGTTACCATATCTATTACTACAAACATTCCTCCGTCAATTACTCCACTTTCTTCAGTAACCCTCTCTCTCCCAACGCACACTCTCGCACTCTCTCCAGTTGTGAGTGATGACAACTATAATGGTTCAAAAGTTACGGCAACGTGGAGTGGTACGAACGTTGTTTTTACTCCAATAACAACAACTGGGACTGCGCCAATCACTGCTGCAACCACTGCAACTTTCCCAAGTACCGCTGGGTCGTACCCAATTACTCTTACCGCAACAGATGGTACCTTAGTTACTACTGTAACTATGATGGTTACTATAGCCACAGCGGGTACGTGTGCATCTCCATTTTCAGATAATTTCAATACCACAACACTCAATTCTTGTTGGAGTAAGGTTTCTGGTGGCTGGAGTATCCTAAACAATCAACTTACCAATGGGGCGACCGCGACTACTCAACTTATTACTATCCCAACAATTGTAGGTTCAACTCAATCAGTAACTGTTACGATTACTCCAACAAATACCCAAGCTACAAAGATGGGTGTTGTTCTTCGACAGCAGGCAGGGAACTACTATATCTGTGATAAGGAATATGGTGGTTCTGCGATCTACCGTATATCTAAAGTTACAAATAATACTGCCCCTGTCTCACTTGCAACGATTGCCTCAAATAATACTCTTGGTTCCTACACTTTCACCTGTTCAATTTCAGGGTCAACAATCACTATAACGACCCCTGTGGGCACTAAAACAATTACAGATACTTCATTCACTACTGGTGCCACTGGTCTTTATTATGCTGGTCCAGCAGTCGCGCAGAAGTATGATGATGTCAGTGTAAGTGTTCAATAAGAGAAAATAAACCACCCAGCAAAAAACTCCCTTGAGGGAGTTTTTTGCTGGGTGGTTTGCAAAAAACCAGTATATGTCATATAGTATTGGCACGACTTTCCGGAGTCGTTTTTTATTATGACGAGCGATAGATGTGTGGCAGTGTACTCACTGACAGGATATCTGAGTGATGTCGTATTAATGTACTCATTATTACTTTTAAGCAAAATAAGTTATTTATGGAACGAGATTATCCACTAGAGAAAGTACGAAATATTGGAATTATTGCCCACATTGATGCGGGTAAAACTACGACCACCGAACGTGTGCTCTACTACACGGGTGTGTCACACAAGATTGGTGAAGTGCACGATGGTGAAACTACCACCGACTGGATGGAGCAGGAACGAGAACGTGGCATCACGATTACTTCAGCTGCGGTTACTTGTTTTTGGACACCAACATACGCACTCACTGATAAGACAAAAAAGAATCGCTTTAACATCATTGATACCCCTGGACACATCGACTTTACCGTCGAAGTGAAGCGCTCACTTCGCGTGCTCGACGGTGCAGTGGTTGTATTTGACGGTGTTGCAGGAGTAGAACCGCAATCTGAAACCAACTGGCGTTACGCTGATGAAGCAATGGTGCCACGTATTTGTTTCATAAACAAACTCGATCGTACCGGTGCTTCATTTGAACATTCATACAAGACGATTCTTGAACGTCTTTCAAAGAAAGCTGTTCGTATGCAGATCCCGATCGGTCTTGAAGAAAAGCATGAAGGTGTGATCGACTTACTCCGTATGAAGGCGTACTACTTCGAAGGGGACATGGGTAACAAAGTAATAGAAAAAGATATTCCGGAAGAATATAAAGCTGATGCGGAAAAATACCACAGCGAACTCATTGAAACCATTGTTTCTCATGATGATGCAGCAATGACTGCATATCTTGATGGAAAGACTCCAGATCTTGATGCATTGAAAAAGATTCTTCGAAAAGCGGTAATCGCAAATGAAGTATTCCCAGTATTTGCAGGATCAGCGCTTAAAAATAAAGGAGTACAGCTTGTACTCGACGGTGTTGTTGACTACTTGCCAGCTCCTACAGATATTAAACCAGTGACTGGTATCAATCCTGACAACGACCAGCCTGTATCACGAAGCGCATCTGACTCTGAACCATTTGCTGCGCTCGCGTTTAAGGTGGCGACTGATCCATTCGTAGGACAACTCATCTTCTTCCGCGTGTACTCTGGTACGCTCACTGCTGGATCATATGTATACAATCCTCGTACTCGTAATAAAGAGCGCATCGGCCGAATTCTTCGAATGCATGCAAATGATCGAGAAGAAGTGAAGAAAGTATTTGCAGGAGAAATCGCAGCAGCGGTAGGACTCAAAGATACAATTACTTCAGATACTATCTGTGAAGAAGAAAATCCGATCGAACTTGATCGTATTGTCTTCCCTGAACCAGTTATTTCACTTCGTATTGAACCAAAGACAAAAGCTGACCAAGAAAAAATGGGTATGGCACTCAACCGTCTTGCACAAGAAGACCCAACATTCCGTGTATCAACTGATCAAGAAACAAATGAAACAATTATCGCTGGAATGGGAGAACTCCATTTGGAAATCATTGTTGATCGTATGAAGCGTGAATTTACCGTTGAAGCAAACGTTGGTAAACCACAAGTTGCGTATCGTGAGACGATTACGGGTGAAGCTGATGCTGAAGGTAAATACATTAAGCAGTCCGGAGGACGTGGAAACTATGGTCACGTGAAGATCAAAGTGAAGCCAATGGATATGACTCTTACGAAAGAAGAAATTGAAGATCTACCAAAGAATGTTAAACGTGAAGCACACTTTGAATTTATCAATGACATCAAAGGAGGTGCGATTCCACAAGAGTATATTGCTCCATCAGAAAAAGGATTCCGTGAAGGTTTGGACCGTGGAATCTTAGCAGGATTTAAAATGGTGGATGTTTCCGTGACCCTCTGGGATGGATCATTCCATGAAGTGGACTCAAACGAAATGGCCTTCAAGATTGCTGCTTCAATGGCAATTCAAGATGCAGCACGACGTGCTCGACCTGTTATTCTTGAACCAATGATGAAGGTGGAAGTGATTACCCCTGATAAATTCATGGGAGACGTCACGGGGAACCTCTCGTCAAAGCGTGGACTTATTGAAGGAATGGAAGATCGTGGTATGAACAAAGTCGTGAAGGCGGTGGTACCACTTTCGGAAATGTTCGGATACATGACCTCACTTCGTTCAATGACTGAAGGACGCGCAGGATTCACAATGGAATTCTTGAGATATGATATCGTGCCACAAAACGTTGCTGACGAAATCATTAAGAACAGAAAATAATTATATAAATAAAAATCATCCGTAAATCGGATGATTTTTATTTTAGTAAGATATCAGTGCTGTGTATAACTTTTTTGCAGTACTGAGAAAAAAAGACTATTGTAGTATATATAAGAATTAGTTCGAGTCGAAAGTATTTACTACATTAAAGTTTACTAGTCATAAACAATTTATGAACAAATCAAAAAGCAATTCAATTATTATCGCGCTTCTTTGCATTATTATCATTTTTCTAGTGATTTTGGTATTTGGTGGAACCAAAAACGGTATGAATGTCGCAGTTAATGCAGATGATCAGTCCGCAGCAGCAGGAGGAAAAACTCCACCACCACCAATTATAACCAATACTTTCCCAGTTACGGTTGGTAATCCAGGTGTCGGAAGAGACATTCCGGATCAAGGGTCAATCAGTAATTATCCTAATCGAAATGGGAATAACTTACTAGAATTCCAGTATCCTTTAGGAACACCACTGAGTAAAATAGATCTATACGTAGATTCTGCACTTTATCAATCAAGAACTTTTGGTCCTACAGATGCAGCCACTAATACGATAATGTTTCTTATTAACCATGATACGGCTGCGATAGGAAAAGGTATGCACTCAGTATATGCATTGGCGTATGCGACCGATGGAAATATTTCACAGTCGAACACTATACACATCTATGTGAATAACACGACTCATTTCAATGGATGGAATATCTTTAATCCAAAAAATGGCGCAACAATTTCCGGTACCTATACCCTCCGAAGCGGTGCATTCTTAGCTCAAAATTCTGGTACAGTAACGAAAGTTGAATTCTATGCTGATGGAAAATTGCTCGGTAATGGAACCGCGTATACTCTTGTGGCAGGGATATATGAATATGTTTTGGACACAACCAAACTTTCAAATGGTACGCATCAACTTATGGTAAAAGCATACGGATCAGGTGGTGATGTTGTTACATCGCTTCCGGATACGGTTACTGTTGCAAACTAATCAAAGAAGATATTGTATTTGTAATACAGGATATCAACAATCGCTCGGATTCATATCCGAGCGATTCTGATATAATAACTATGCATTACATTGGTCGAAAAAATAATTTCAAATTATAACTATGGAAAATCAACAAATGAATGTCTGTGCTTCAGGTAACTGTGGATGCACTCACCATCACATCCTGCCAATCTTCATGATCTTGATTGGTGCAACATTCCTATTGGGAGCATGTAAGGCGATTGATCCAGTGATGGTAAGTTATATCTGGCCATTCCTTCTTATCGTTGGCGGTATCGCTAAAATGTTTTCACACGGATGCGGTTGTGGTGAAAAGAAAAATTAAGTTCTGTTTTTGTCTACTAAAAAACACCCCACTTTATCGGGGGTGTTTTTACATAGATGGCTGTTTACTAAATATGATCATTCGTTTACAATTGATGTATTATAAACAATCTAATTTTTTTTATGCAAAATAACAACTTTTTCTCAAAGCATTCCAATTTACCAATTCTTCTCTTAGTGCTCTTGGTTGTCATCGGTCTCTCAATCAGTATTATGGTGACGATCCAAGCTGACGCTGGAGTGCCTTCAACAACAGCGTCTGCTGGGCAGTACTAAATATCTCGTCAGCGTCATTTTGAAATATAAAAAGGCATCCCGCGGAAGCGTGATGCCTTTTACTGTATTTAATTAAAATCAAATCATTAAGATACGGCTTCCAGAGCCAGAATATCTTCTCCAATGTCTGTTCGGCATGTTTTACGATCGAATGTTATTTTCGCTTCGTTCTCATAGCAGATACTGCGCGCTTCGTTGATGTCTGCTCCGTGGGCAGTGAGTGCAATTACTCTGCCGCCCGAAGTTACGATCGTTTCTCCATCAGCAAGAAGTGCTGTGCCTGCGTGTTGCACTCTGCAGTTGGTTACCTGGTTGAGTCCAGTAATTACTTTACCTTTTTCATATAAACCAGGATATCCGCCTGAGCAGAGTATGAGCGTAACTGAAACACCTCTTTCAAAATCAATAGTACATTCATCAATGTTATTCTTTGCAACTCCGAGCAGGAGTTGCATGAATCCATCACCTTTGATTTGAGGTAGTTGATTTTCAGTTTCCGGATCACCGCCACGGGAGTTGATTTCCAGCACCCATACGTGTCCATGTATATCAAGAATGCATCCGATATACAGGAATCCTTTGTAGGGGGTGCGGCGTTGTTTCATTCCATAAATTACCTTGTTGATAATTGTGTGGATCTGATCATCAACTCTTTTTGTTATGAATGGAAGTGAACTGACAATTCCCATACCACCTGTCATAGGTCCTTGGTCACCATCCTGCGCCCTCTTGTAATCCTTTACGTAAGGCAGCATTTTATAGTTATTTCCGTCGGTTAGACAGATTGCTGAAAACTCAGTACCTTTGATGAATTCTTCAATTAATACCGGACCAGTCACGAATTCTTTGAAAAGTGATCGCATGTCTTCTTTCGCACCACCAAGATACGTAGAGATCCTCACTCCCTTACCAAGGGCCGGGCCGTCCTTTTTTAGTACATACGGACTATGATATCTTGTGTGCTCCAGTACGTGCAGTCCTTCTTCGACAGAATCAACGGCGCTGTATGATGCCGTTGGTATGCCGAATTCAATCATGAATTTTTTTGCAAACAGTTTGCTTGTTTCAAGCATGGCTGCTTTTTTTGTCGGGCCAACGAGGAGAATTTCTCTCACCTTGCGATCACCATCGTTCATAAAACTGTCGATAATGCCTTTTTGCAAGTATTCTTCCGAGCCGACTACAAGCATCGTAGCTTTTTGTTTAAGCATGAATGTTTTCAACTCCTCCCACTCATTTTTGTGATTGAGTGGAATGACCACATCTTTCGGGGTCCATCCTCGCAGTATCGTGCCAGCATTACCTGGTAATACGATAGGAGCACCTCCTCCTTGTTCAACAGCTTCTGCCATTGCAAATCCGCGACCACCAGCATCGATGATCACTACTTTTTTCAGGGCTTTCTTTGCCATACGCTTTTGATTTTAATTAAGTTATGAAATGAATTTACCGTTGATGCCTCTGCATCAATTCCGTTCATTTATACCCGCTTGCGTGCGTGGTGTCAATGCGTTATGCTCCAACTGAAACTTAAAATCTGAACGTTATGAAATCAAATAGTATGCAAATAGGAGTAGCAATTTCTGGTACCGGAAGTACTATGCAGTATCTTCACAAGTCTACTCTTTCTGGTAAGTTGGCTGGAAAAGTTGAAATGAGTTGTATCGCGTGCAATAACCCAAAGGCGAAAGGGTTGGAATACGCTCTGCGAGCAAATATTCCTTTTGAAGTCTTTCCAAAAAAAGAATTTGGGGGAAATATTGAACTACGTGATAAGGCGATGTCAGACTTCTTCTTTAAGCATGGAGTTCGTTACATTACACTGGCTGGGTACGACACCGAATTAACCAAGGAATTTGTGGAGCCAAACAAGGGACGCATTATCAATCAGCATCCAGCAGACGACCTCGTTCGTTTTGGTGGTCATGGTATGTGCGGATTACGAGTACACGAAGCGGTTCTTGCTTCAGATGTGGCTACGACCGGTTGCACGATTCATTTTATCGATGATGATCCTAATGTTATTGATGGCGGTGAAATCATCTATCAGCACAAGGGAATACCGATATATCGCGAAACCGACACTCCAGAGATTTTACGCCAAAGGGTGCTTCCATATGAACATGCTGTGTATGAAGAAGCACTTCTAATCATATATGAGCGCTTTCAGCGATCTTTTGCTTTTTGATATTCCAGACATTGTCTGGTGAAACCTTCCGTATTTTTATGCGGGAGGTTTTCTTTTTATATAAAATAAAAAAAGGGGAATGGATACCCCTTTTAATGGACTTAATATTTTTTCAATAGCGCCCGGATTCGCGAATAAATTTACCAGCTCTTTTTGATGGAGAATAAATTCCATGCCACCAATTAGTCTTACCGTCATATTCAAACTTGAAACGGATGTTCCATTTGCCCCGGGTCTCCCTTCTTATTGACATAACAAAGGTCTTAAAAGAGTATTCTGTGAAATACATTTTTGTTTCAGTCAGAATTGTGAAGCTAACCTTGCGCTTATATCGCAGAGAGTTGAATAACACTTTCTCTGAAGGTCCGCGTAGTAAGTCTCCTTCGCGGAGATTTTTATATTTTCTAGGTATTTTTACCACTTTTGTCATGGCGTAATTTGTTTTAAAGTACCTCTCGAATTATAGGGGAGAGTTGCCCACGTACTATGAAGCACTGAGTGATTCATACGTAAATTTAGCCTATTATGTTAGATTTTATGATTTTGTCAATAAATATACCCCAAAGGGTTCTTGACGGTCACAGAAAGTTGGGTTGCAACCGAGTCTAAGCGAACCTTTTTTGCCTGAAGACCTCGGGAGGAGCGACGGCGACGGACGGAGCAATCTGTCAGCAGGTAGATTGCGTGTCTTCAGGCAAAAATAGGCGAGCGACCATTTGACAATTAGTTTTATTTTGCTAGTATGTATGGCAGTCGCACTTTTGCGCTATTTTTGTTTCTGGCTGTTTCGATAGCTAGACAATCACGCGGGGTGTCGAAATTATTAATCTAAATATAATGGTACTCGATAGCCAGTAGCGTGTTCTCGTATATTGACTATCTCGTATCAAAAACATATATATGGCAGAAGTATTTAAAAGAGACAAACCTCACGTAAACGTAGGTACTATCGGTCACGTTGACCACGGTAAGACTACATTAACAGCAGCTATCCTCTCAGTCTTGGGCCGAGCAGGTAATGGCTATTCTTCAAAGATGAAGGGTGTTGACCAGATTGACTCAGCTCCTGAAGAAAAGGCTCGTGGAATCACGATCGCTCTTTCTCACAATGAGTATGAGACTCCTACTCGTCACTACGCTCACATCGACGCTCCTGGACACGCTGACTACATCAAAAACATGATTACTGGTGCTGCTCAAATGGACGGCGCTATTATCGTAGTTGCTGCGACTGACGGTGTTATGCCTCAGACTCGTGAACACATCCTCCTTGCAAAGCAGGTTGGAGTGCCAAAGATTGTCGTCTTCTTAAACAAATGCGACATGGTAGATGATAAAGACCTCATTGAACTCGTTGAAGAAGAAGTTCGTGAACTCCTTACAAAACAAGGTTTTGATGGTGCAGGATGCCCAGTTATTCGTGGATCAGCACTTAAGGCTCTTGAATCAGCAAACAATGAAGATGAATGGGCAAAGAAAGTGCTCGATCTCGCAAATGCGCTCGATACTTACATCCCAGTTCCTGAACGTGATGTTTCAAAGCCTTTCCTTATGCCTATCGAAGACATCTTTTCAATTGAAGGACGCGGTACAGTAGTAACCGGCCGTATTGAAAGAGGAGTAGTAAAGGTTGGTGAAGAAATCGAAATCGTCGGTATCAAGCCAATCCAAAAGACTACTGTTACTGGTATCGAAATGTTCAACAAGCAGTTGAATGAAGGTATGGCTGGAGACAACGCAGGTATCTTGCTCCGAGGTGTTAAGAAAGAAGAACTTACTCGTGGACAAGTTATTGCAAAAACTGGAACTGTTACTCCTCACTCTGAATTCGAATGTGAAGTGTACATCTTGAAGAAAGAAGAAGGTGGTCGTCACACTCCATTCTTCTCTGGATACAAGCCTCAGTTCTACATCCGTACAACGGACGTAACTGGAGAATCAACACTTGCACCAGGAGTAGAAATGGTTATGCCAGGAGACACCGTGAAGCTTACAGTAAAATTGGTAACCCCAGTTGCGCTTGAAGCTCAACAGCGTTTCGCTATCCGTGAAGGAGGTAAGACTGTCGGCGCAGGAGTCGTAACAAAGATCATCGCATAAGGTCTTCGGGTGTATAACCCACAATTAGTTCATATGGCAACTTTAAAACCAAAAACAACAAAAGAAAGTGGAGCTGCAAAAACTGTTAAGCCGAAAGCAAAAGCAGTCAAAGTATCTGTAGGCAAAGAAGATGGAAAGGTATTACTCCGAATCCGTGTTCGAGCATACGAGAACAAGATACTTGATGCATCAGTCAAGCAGATTATGGATACCGCACTTCGATATGATGCCAATGTATTGGGACCAGTTCCAATACCAACAGAAATCAAGAAGTACACCGTCAATCGTTCTCCATTCATCTACAAGAATACCCGCGAACAGTTTGAAATCCGCACACACAAGAGATTAATCGATATTGTGAATCCGTCTCCAAAGACGATTGAAGCACTCACAAACCTCTCATTGCCTTCAGGTGTTGAGATTGATGTGAAGATGTTGTAGTATCACTGTACACATAAGATGGCACGCAGAGCGATCTGCGTACCGCATATTAAATTTATGAAATTCATACTTGGAACAAAACAGCATATGACAGAATACTTTACCGAAGACGGTAAGGTTGTTCCAGCAACCTTGATTGCTGCCGGACCAACTGTCGTTACGCAAGTAAAGACAAAGGACTCTGATGGATACACTGCAGTACAGGTTGGTTTTGGCGACCGAAATCCAAAGAATATTTCAAAGGCTGTAAAAGGTCACGTGAAAGAGCTTGGTAATTTCCGTCACATCAAAGAATTTCGTATTGAAGGAGCTGCTGACTGCAAGGTTGGTGATAAGTTCAACATTAGTGATATCTTCAAGAAAGGGGATGTCATTGTAGTCTCAGGCACTTCAAAAGGTAAAGGTTTCCAGAGTGTTATTAAACGCCATGGATTCCACGGTGGACCACGATCACACGGACAGAAACACTCAGAACGCGAACCAGGATCAATCGGTGGAGGTCTTCGTAATCGTGTACCAAAAGGTATGCGCATGGCAGGACGCACGGGTTCAGACACAATCACAATCAAGAATTTGAAAGTATTAGAGGTTGATGCAGAAAACAATGCGCTTCTCGTATCTGGTGCTGTACCAGGTCGCCGAGGGACATTACTTCGCGTCGTCGGTGAATAATTTTCAGGACAGATATAAATAACATGGAAGCAAAAGTATACAATCAAAAAGGAAAAGAAGTTGGAAAGGTAAGTCTCCCTGAGACAATTTTCGGATTGCCATGGAATGGCGACTTGGTTCACCAGGTTGTTATGAGTATGCGATCAAACACTCGTGCTGGTACTGCAAATGCACGTACGCGTGGAGAAGTTTCTGGTGGAGGTAAGAAGCCATGGAAACAAAAAGGTACTGGTCGTGCTCGTCATGGATCAACTCGCTCACCACTATGGGTTGGCGGAGGTGTCACACACGGTCCACTTTCTGAAAAGAACTACGACAAGAAGATCAACAAGAAGATGAAGACTAAGGCGCTCTACACGATCCTTTCTTCAAAACTTCGCGATGGAGAAATTCTTTTCCTCGACAGTGTTTCTTTGAGTTCTATCAAGACCAAGGATGCACAAGATGTTTTAAACTCTCTTTCAAAGATCACTGGATTTGAACGTCTTGGTACAAAGCGAAAAAATACTGCATTCATGTCTATTCCTGCAAAAGATACGACTCTTGTAAAGAGCTTCAACAACCTTCCAGTTATCTCAGTCGATGAAATCCGAAATATCAATCCGCTTCTTTTGGTTGAAAACAAATTTGTCGTTATGACAAATCCAGAAGAGACACTTAAAGTGCTTTCAAAGAAGGCAACAGTAAAATAATCATCGTATATGGCTACCAAAAAAGCACAAAAGAATACAGCAGTAAAAGAAGTTACTACAAAGACGAGCAAGGTTGCAACATCACAATCATTTCTTCTTGGTCCACGTGTTACTGAAAAGGCTTCGATGAATGCTGAGAGAAATGTATTTACATTCAACGTAAATCCTCGTGCGACTGCTCCAGAGATCAAAAAGGAAATCAAGCAGTTGTACAAGATTAGCCCACTTAAGGTTCGCATGATCACGATTCCACGAAAGAACGTTTTTATTCGCGGAAAGAAGGGTGTTCGTGGGGGAGGCAAGAAAGCGCTCGTGTATCTTAAGAAGGGCGACACGATTGAATTAGCATAACAATTTTTAAATATATTTCATGAAATCCTATAAACCTACAAGTCCATCACGCAGACAAATGACCACGGTAACCTACCGAGGTGTTTTGACTGAATCTAAGCCACACAAGGCACTCACTAAGGGTCGCAAGCGTGCAATGGGCCGCAACAGCATGGGTCGCATTACTACCAACCACAAAGGTGGAGGTAACAAGCGTGCGTACCGTGATGTTGATTTTATGTACAACAAGATCGATATCCCAGCAACAATCAAGTCTGTTGAATACGATCCAAACCGTTCAGGATTTATCGGACTTGCGTTTTATCGAGATGGAGAAAAGCGCTATGTGCTTCTTCCAAAGTCAGTTGGTGTTGGTAGTACCTTCCTCGTATCTGAAAAGGCCCCAGTCACCCCAGGAAATCGTCTTCCACTCAAAGGTATTCCTGTTGGAACATTTGTATACAATATCGAATTGAAGCCAAAAGGTGGTGCAAAAATTGCCCGCTCAGCAGGAATATTCGCACAAGTTGTTGCGAACAGTGATGGTCAGACACATTTAAAGATGCCATCAACTGAAGTTCGAAAAGTTTCTGAAAATGCATGGGCATCAGTTGGAGAAGTTTCAAACGAAGAACATCATTTGGTAAATTACGGAAAGGCAGGACGATCACGATGGCGTGGTATCCGCCCAACAGTGCGCGGAACAGCTATGAACCCAGTAGACCATCCATACGGTGGAGGTGAAGGACGCCAAGGACGTGGTACACGTCGACCAAAGACCCGTCACGGAAAGATTACTGGTGGACGAAAGTCACGAACTCCAAAGAAATACTCGAATCCATTTATCGTTTCTCGCCGAAAGACAGGCAAAAATCGAAAACAACAAGGATAAAATAAAAAGACCCCGCCAAAGCGGGGTCTTTTTATTTCCCCAAAAATGCTTCAGATATATTCTAAACTCAGGTACAATGAGTACTAGTACTAAGGGGAGTGCTTACTCATCTTAATTATCTATTATCATTTTATTATAATTTTCTATGCGAAATAAAAATTCAGTAGTTGTTGTAGTTATTTTAGTACTTGTACTTGGTGTTGTTTTTTATTTGCTAAACAAAAAAACAGTTCAACCAGAAGATACCACGCCTAAGACGAACGTTGCCGAAAAAACTGGCGGACGTGTATCTGAGCAAGTTCGTGTATTGAAAGATCAGGGTATTGTTTTTAAACCAGTCGACCTACTTACCCCGAGTACGAAAGTCTTTAAAAAAATGGACTCGATCTCTTATAACGCGTTCACTCCTAAAGAGGCTATCGTAAAGGACTTACTAAAAAACAAAGATCAATACATTGCTATCCAAATTCCACTTATGCATTCGACAAATACTGCGAGTGCTGCAAGTGCGGATGATATCGCGACACTGAACCTCTATCGTGTAGATAGTGACCCTACTAATATTATGACTAGTAGTGGTAAAAAAATTGTTGATGAGACGCTTTCGTACCGCGGGGATGTAGATGGATCTACTACTGACTCACTTGCGAGTGTAACTGTTACACCATCGGGTGAAATGTATGGATTAATTTCTGATGGTACCAACACTTATAATATTCAACCAATAGATAGGCATGATCTTAGTACAGGGGAGACTGTGACTACACCAACAATAGTTGTTTTTAATGTATTAGATGCTGGACCAAACCCTTTGCAACGTAACGACAAGCATCTTGATGTTCCAGGCGTTGAAACACAAGAACATCCAAGTTTTGATTATTTTAATCTTCCTGTTGCTCATGCTGCTGTCACAAGTACAAGTAGGGTTGTGCAATGGTACTGGGAAACTGACTACGATCTTTTTGTAGATAAAGGTAGTGCTGCAAATGTTAATACGTATATCCAGGGTGTTTTCAATCAAGTAAAGACGTTGTATGCAAATGATGGTATCCCAATCAACCTTAAGACTTTGTATATATGGACAACTCAAGATCCGTATACTGGAACAACAACGGATGCTTATTTAAATCAATTTGGCTCATATCGTACGTCGTTTGATGGTAATCTTGCGACTCTTATCGGGTATCATGGAAGCGGTGGTATTGCGTATCTTGGTACACTTGGTTTTTCAACTACTCAATATCGAATGTCGTATTGTGGAATTAGTTCTAGTTATAGTGGTGTTCCTTCGTATTCATGGACGGTTGAGTGTATCGCACACGAAGAAGGGCATTTACTTGGTCCAAATCACACACATGATTGTGTGTGGAATGGAAATGCAACAAAGATAGATGAATGTGGAGATGTCGCAGGATATAAGTCAGGCACTTGCCTTCCGGATCCAGTACCACAGTTGCCTGTAGGGGGAGGAACTATTATGAGTTATTGTGATCTTACAAGTGCAGGTATCAATTTCACAAAAGGATTTGGACCACAGCCTGCGCAGCTTATGGTAAATGTGATTGAAAATTGTCATAGTGCCGATCCTAATCTTTGTCCTACGGTGACAAGTACTGATACCACTCCACCAGTTGTTTCCAACGTAACTGTTTCAAATATTACTTCAGCGACAGCAACTATTCATTGGACGACCGATGACGCATCTGATAGTTGGGTGATGTACTACAGTGATCCGAATGTCATTACAGGTATTCCTGGAAATACTAATACTACTGATCATATTGCTAACATTTCATCACTTCTACCATCTACAACTTATTATTATTCTGTTAAATCTACAAATAGCGCTAACCTCACCAGTACCCCAACGCCCTTTGTGATGTTTAAAACAACAACTCCTGATTCAACCCCTCCCTCAGCTCCAAAAAATCTTTCTGCTACTAATACGACCGCTTCAACCACTACGCTGTCTTGGGGTGCTTCCAGTGATGGTACGGGCTCAGGGGTTGCAGGATATTTTATCTATGAAAATGGATCAACAAATCCTATCAACTCTACCGCAATCACGGCGACAAGCTATGTAGTTTCAGGTTTAAGCTACTCCACTACATATACATTTCAGGTGTTAGCAAAAGACTTATCTGGTAACCCTTCAGCTTTGAGTAACCAGATATCTGTGACAACACTACCACCAGCAGTCCCATTCATTGTCTCTGGTCCAACGGTTTCATCCATAACAGCAACAGCAGCAACGATTACCTGGGATACAGATGTTGTTGCTGATACGCAAGTATTTTTCAGTACAACTGCTGGAGGTCCATATACAACAAAAACTGATCCAGCTCTTGTTACACATCATTCAGTTTCGATTAGTGGACTTTCATCGAACACCAAATATTACTTCTTGGCAAAATCAGTGAATGTATCAGGTACTGCAACGTCTGCTGAATTGAACTTCACTACGTTGGATACTCCTGATACCACTGCTCCAACTGTATCGATTACTGCTCCAACAGGAAGTTCATATCAAAAAGGAGCAGTTGTTGTAACTGCAACCTCGGCGGATAATGTTGGAGGGAAGGGGGTGCGAGATGTACAGTTCTTTGTTGACTCAACCACGAGTACAGCTATCGGTGTTGATGCAACTCTCCCATATTCTGTAACCATCGATACTACAAAATACACCAATGCTTCTCATAAACTCTATGCAATTGCCTGCGACAACAATTTACCAACACCAAACTGTCGAACATCTGCTGCTGTTTCGTTCTATGTAGATAATCTAGTCCCTGTAACGGCAGTGACTGCTCCGACTTCAAATCAGACAATCACCGGTACAACCTTCACACTTAAAGCTTCTGCGACTGATACTGGATCCGCTGTTTCTAAAGTTGATTTCTATGCTGATGGAAATCTTTTGGGTACTGATACAACCAGTGCGTATACATTCGCGTGGAATATTACCACTGTTACTGGAACCCACCGTATTACCTCGGTCGCAACTGACAAGGCTGGTAACACTACAACATCATCTCCGGTTAGCGTAATCGTTAATCCTGCGGCAACAAACCAGCCACCACAAGTGAATGCTGGATCTGATCAAACTATCTATCTACCAACATTGAGTACCACACTTAATGGATTTGCGACGGATGATAATTTTGGAGGATCAACACTTACGACGAGTTGGACAAAAGTATCTGGACCTGGAACCGTGGCGTTTGGTACGCCAAATGTAGTTACTACGACCGCCATGTTCTCTACTTCGGGGAGTTACACACTTCAGCTTTATGCAACGGATGGGACATTGGCTGCGAGTGATACTATTGTTATTAATATTACACCTAAACCAGCAGGATTCTTTGATGATTTTAATCGATCAGACAGTTCTGTGGTTGGAAATGGGTGGCAGACCATAGCCGGTTCTTTTGGAATAAAAAATAATAAGCTGACTTCTACATCTGGGGTGCAATCTAGAATTATTCAGCCAGCATCCTTTGTTGATCAAACAGTCTCAGCGACATTCCAAAGATATAATTCTACTGGAGCAAGTAAGTTTTGCTTACTTCTTAGATACAAGGATGCGAATAATTATATGGATGCCTGTCAGACGTTTGGTGGATCTCAACAAATATATATGGCAAAAGTTGCCAATGGTTCAACCACCTTCAATTACGTAAAAGCAACGAATGGCTCCAATCTAAATACGGGAAACTACTATACTCCGTTTACCATAAAGGCAAGCGCTATTGGTTCGACTTATTCAATGACTCTTACAAATCAGGACGGTACATATAACCTAGTACCATTTACCGACACCACCTTAACTCAAGGAATGTCGGGAATCATGATCGGAGCATCTGCTGGTCTTGATACGATTGACGAATTCAATATTCAATAAAAATAATGATGTAACATAAAGACCCGCCTAGTGGCGGGTTTTTATGTTATAATTTTCGTGTGAATATGGAGGAAAAAAATGAGAAAAAATTTACAGGACTCGTATCTCATGCAAAGAGCATGAGCAATGCCGTCCGTGGTATTCGGATTTTTATATTTAGTACCCCGAACGCATGGGTAGAGCTTGCGTTTGGTATCCTTGTTTTTACCCTCGGTATGTATTTCTCTATATCTGCAACACAATGGCTGCTTCTTTTTGTAGTTGTCTTTCTGGTGCTTGCGGCGGAAGCATTTAATACTGCTATTGAAGTACATATGGATCTTACATCACCACAGTATCATCCATTTGCTCGTGACACGAAAGATATTGCTGCTGGGGCGGTATTGATACTCTCGATCTTAGCTCTTATTGTTGCGTTTGGTATCTTTTTTCCAAAAATTTTCCCGTATTGTTTCTAGAAGTAATCTTAAAAAAGCCCTGCAATCGCAGGGTTTTTTAGTTTGACTTCAATCTCTTTGAATGGTATTCTGACCCCGAATTAGAAATCTATTGTTAAACAAGTTAAAAACTAAAAATTATGAATCTCAGTCATCGCCTATCAGAGGCATTAAAGAAAGTTATTTTTGCACTTGATATAAGTGATCTTGAAAAGGCAAAAGAACTCCTTATGAAAATTGGCCCGCATGTTGGAGGAATCAAAATTGGGCTTGAAACTCAAACAGAATTTGGCGGACCGGTAATAATCAATTTGGTTGCTGGAGCGAATGGTAAAATATTTTATGATGGTAAATGGAACGATATTATGAAAACCATTGAAAATGCTACTAAAGCACTTGCAACAAAAAAGAGCATAACCATGTTTAATGTGCATGCAACAAGTGGGGATGCTGCGATTCAGGCTGCAGTTCAAAATTGTGGAGATGCTATCGTTCTCGTGGTGACAGTTCTTACTTCAATTTCACCGGAGGAGTGTTATGAAATATTTCGGGATACTCCGGAAAATGTGGTATTGAAATTTGCGCGCAAAGCAAAGAGGAACGGCGCTCATGGTGTCATTTGTTCCGCGAAGGAATTACCGTTACTTATGGCAAATCCTGACGTGAAGGACTTGATTAAAGTAACGCCTGGCATTCAGCCCGAATGGATGAATTCGAATGATCAAAAAAGAGTAATGTCACCTGGTGAAGCAATTATGGCCGGGGCTGATTATGTTGTTATTGGTAGAGCTATATCCTCTCCTGATCCTAAGGCGGGTTGGGTGGATGCTCCTGCCAAAGGTGACTCACTTGCAGCTCTTAAGTTGATAGCTGAAGAAATTGCTCAGGCGATGGATGAATTGAAAGCTGTAGAGGGAAAAGTATAGTTTTGGTTTTGAATACAAAATAAAAAAGGATAACCCCGATGTTTCGGTGTTATCCTTTTCTTTTTGCCTTAAATTACAAATTAAATTATTTTCCCCAACTCGCCGGGTTTTTTCTCCACGCCTGCAACGTTTCAAGATCGCTATTGCTAACGAATCCTCCTTGAATCGCTACTTCTATCAGCGTGTTGTAGTCGCATAATGAATAGTGTGGGCATCGTGCTTTGTCGAATTGCTCTTCAGCCACATCAAATCCATAAGTGAAAATTGAAATTAATCCTTTGACGTTCACGCCTCTCTCACGTAATGCCGCTACCGCTTTTAGTGAGCTGCCCCCGGTTGAGATTAAATCTTCAACCACTACTGCTGATTGGCTGTCATTAATTTCTCCCTCGATCATGTTTTCTTTACCGTGGTCTTTTGGAGCTGAGCGAATATATGGCGCCGGAAGTTTTAGTGACTCGGCCATAAGGGTTCCCCATGGTATTCCTGCTGTTGCAACTGATGCGACAACATCAAAAGGGGAGTAGAATTTTACAGCCCGGCGTGTCATTGATTGCCAAACAAATTCCCTGATTGTGGGGCGTGTGAGTGCCATCCTGTTATCACAATAAATGGGTGATTTCCATCCGGATGCCCAGGTGAATGGTTCATTCGGCTGTAATTTTATCGCCTTAATTTTTAAGAGAAATTCGGCTACTTGTTGCGCGATTTCTTTGTCAGTAAGAACCTCAGATTTGAGGTCAAATGCTTGGGTATTCATAATCAATTAGAATTTAGAGTTTAAATGATTTATTTCAAATTTACCCATTTCTACCATACAAAAGGTGGTAAGGCAATCAAAATAAAAAAGTGGAATCCAGTACAACTGAATTCCACTTTTGTGCGTATCTTTTGATACAGTTTAATTAAATGTGCGACTATCTGCTAAATACCAACTCCATTGCTGGCGATTCAAAGGATGGAAATAATGGACTCACTTCTGTCACATCATCATGGTAGACAATAGTGCCATTAACAATCGTCATCATTACTTTACCTTTAAAGCTATGCCCTTCAAGAGGGCTCCATCCGCATTTGTAATGGATGTTTTTCTTTCCCACGTTCCATTTTATGCGCGGATCATAAATAGCGATATCAGCATAGTATCCCTCCTTAATTTCTCCACGATCTCGTATACCAAAAATGTATGCTTGGTTCCGTGAAGTTTTTTCAGCGATCTGCGGATAGGTCATGTATCCTTTTCGTTGCCACTCGCAAAGCATGTCTAAACGATGTTGTACCAAAGGAAGTCCTGATGGGCATTTAAAGTATGGAAGGGCTTTTTCTTCAACCGTATGCGGAGCATGATCCGTGTTTATCACATCAGTGTCAACGAGTGCTTTGAGAAGTGCCTGCTGGTGTCGTGCATCTTTAATTGCCGGGTTGCATTTTATCCAGGAACCCAAACGTTCATAATCATCAGCGTTGAACCACGGGTGGTGCACGCATAATTCCATGAATATTCGCTTCTCCATTATCGGGGTAGCAAAATCAAATAACTTAAGTTCTTCGGCAGTGCTTATATGATAGATAAGTAGATGTGTACCGAACTCTTTTGCTAATGAAAATGCAAGTGAACTACTTTTAAGACATGCTTCCATTGGCCTAATCAGCGGGTGGTCGCTCATAAGGATCTCATCTTTTTCAGCGTAGAGATTCTCGTTGAATTTGATCATTTTTTCATCTTCGCAATGAGTGATTACGAGCTTGCCCAATTTAAAGATTCCTTCCAGTACACTTCTGTTATCTACCAGCATATTGCCAGTAGAAGAACCCATGAATACTTTTATGCCAGGTATTCGGTCGCGATGCATTTCTATTGCGAGCTGCAGTTCAGGAAGATTTTCGTTGGTTGCGCCTAAATTACAAGAGTAATTAATAAGCGATGTTTGTTTTGCCAACTTTAGTCTTTCATACAAACGAGCTATTGTTGTTACTGCAGGATTGGTGTTTGGTTGCTCAATATATGAAGTAACACCTCCTGCTGCAGCTGCGCGTGTTTCACTGAAAATTGTCGCTTTATAATCCTGAAGTTCATCACGGAAATGTACTTGGCCATCGATGAGACCAGGGAATATGAGCATCCCATAGCATTTGATAATCACTGCATCTGCCGGATTTGCTGAAATGTTTTCGGCAATCTTTATAATGAGCTTACCTTCAATAAGAATGTCGGCTCGGAGAAATCCGAGATGGGTAACAATAGTGCCACCTTTAAGTAATGTCTGATTTTTTTTCATGACGGTATATGGATTTTAGTTGGTTATTTTAGTTGTGAATTTGTCTTCATACTACGTATTTTTGCTTAAAAGGCAAATAGAAAAAGATAATTAAAAACTTTACTTTGTATAAGAATAAGCTTACTATTTCTTAGGTTTAGAACTATATAAAACTTAAAATCAACCGCTATGAATATACCTACTAGTACTCTTTTTACCCAGGAAAATTTCTGGGGCACTCATTTTAAAAAAGTTGCTCTTCTGAAAAATTTCCCTCGAATTGAGGGGGTTATACATTATTCCGATGTGATTGGCACCGATTCTGTATATCTCAAATTCTATAATGAAACTACGAATGAGTTCCAATACAAGTATTTTCATTTAGAGGATTTTCAGATTGTGCAAGATTGTTCGAGATTATTTTTTAAAAACCTTGATGCTTTTGCAGAAAAAATAAAAATTGGTCCGGCAAGAGTTTTTAAAGAAAAAATTGCTGAGATTCAAATTACAGATACCCATAGAGAGCTCCTTCTTTTTGCTGAATATTTATACGTATGTGGCAGATATAAGTGGGCACAACCGCTTTTATTTAAAGATATGGCAAAGGATTTAAGAGTCGCCAGAATGAAAGGTCTATTAAAAGATTGCAGTGAAGTACATGTCGAACTTCTGCTTCGACTTGTTGCAGCTCGTATCGGGTATGTATTAGGGAATCATCCCGGAGACTAAGCGGTAATGATATTCAAGAAGCCCAATATACTAAAAAGTATGTTGGGTTTTTTATTTTAACCCTAATTGGTACTATTTTTAGTAAAACTATCAAAAATGACTCAAAAGTAGTGGTATGAACCTATCTCATTGACGCGATACTCTACTTATAAATATCGTGTAGTCTATCGATATATAGGTAGAGTCTTAGCTAAGGCGCGATCCCTGTGTTTTAAAGGGGAAATAAGCGAGCAATATTTGACATTATTATAGGATTTGCTAGTATGAACCCACTGGCTCTAGAGGAGCTATTTTAATTAGTCACATGACACGATCACTTAAAAAAGGACCATATGTAGACCTACGCCTTCTCAAGAAGATTGAGGGCAAAAAGCCTTTGGATACAGGGGTTATTAAGACTTGGGCTCGAGCATCACAGATCTCTCCAGAAATGGTGGGTTTCATCTTTGGTGTCCACAATGGTAAAAACCACGTTGAAGTACTCGTTACTGAAGACATGGTAGGTCATCGATTGGGTGAATTTTCCCTTACTCGTAAGTTCGTCCGTCATGGAGGTCAAATGCAGAAGGCTATTGAAGCGAAGCAGAAAGAGTCTGAAATTGCAGCTGCTCAAGCAGCTAAGGCTTCTGTCTCTGATAAGGCTAAGAAATAATTTTTTTATATATAAACCATGCGCGCTACACTTACAAACTACAGACAATCACCTCGAAAGGTTCGCCTCGTTGCAAACCTCATAAAAGGGAAGAGTGTTGATCAGGCTAATACAGAGCTCTCATTTTTGGCTAAGCGTGCGTCATTGCCATTCCAAAAGCTACTTCAGTCAGCTGTTGCAAACGCAAAACAGAACTCTGGTATAGATGCAGCAAATCTTTTTGTAGTCGATGCACGTGTTGATAAGGGTGTTGTTATGAAGCGCAGTATGCCTCGCGCGATGGGATCTGCTTCACGAATCAACAAGCGTTCAAGTCACGTTACAATCGTGCTTGGAGAGCGTGGTGCGGTAGTCGCACCAAAGGCTAAAAAGGTTTCATTGAAGGTTGAAAAGACAGAAAAGGTTGCTGAGAAAAAGGTAGTAAAAGCTAAAACAGCCGTTAAAAAAGTTACCAAGAAAGAAAAAGCAAAATAATATATGTCAAAAATCGTTCACCCATATGCGCATAGATTGATTATTCTCCGAGACTGGAAGTCTCGCTGGTTTGCGCTTGATAAAAAGTACAAGGATTACTTGAAAGGAGATGTCCTTCTTCGAGAATACCTCACGAAGAAACTTCGTGGTTTTTACGTTTCATCTATTGAAATGGAACGCAGTCCAAAATCAACCAAGATCATTATCCGTACTTCACGCCCAGGTATGATTATTGGACGTTCTGGTGAAGGTGCAGTCAAACTCAAACAAGATATCATTCGCACAATGAAGAAAATGAAAGTGAGTGTTCCAGAGGAACTCAAAGTTGATATTGTTGAAATCCCAGTACCAGAAGCTGATGCTGCAATTGTTGCATACATGGTCGCTGAAGGACTTGAAAAGCGTATGCCGTATCGTCGTGTCATGAAACAGACGATTGAAAAGGTGATGAATGCACGTGGTGTGCAGGGAGCACGTGTGGTGCTTGGTGGCCGCTTGGGTGGAGCTGAAATTTCTCGTGGGGAAGAGTTGAAGCGTGGTTCTATTCCACTTCAGACCTTCCGTGCAGATATCGATTTCGCTCGCGAGAAGGCACACATGACATACGGAGACATCGGAATCAAGGTCTGGATTTACCGAGGAGAAGTTTTTGCTGAGAAAAAAGCAGTTAAATAATATTTATGTTGGTACCAAAAAAAGTAAAACATCGAAAATGGCACTCGGATCGTAAGAATCCAAAGACAACAACACCTGACACACGAGGTACGACTCTTTCATTTGGTTCATTTGGATTGAAAGCTATCACTGGTACACGTGTCCGTTCAAACCAAATCGAGTCTGCTCGTAAAGCAATGGCGCGTAGTGTTTCAAAGACTGGCCGTGTCTGGATTCGTATTTTCCCTGATCGACCATATACCTCAAAGCCACCAGAAGTGGGAATGGGAAAAGGAAAGGGTGATCCACAAGGATACTGTTTTGAAGTACGCCCAGGACGAATCATTTTTGAAGTTGATGGAGTTGAAGAAGCTGTTGCGCGTGAAGCACTTCGAAAGGCAGGTACCAAATTGCCAATCAAGACTCGCGTAGTAAGCCGAGCATAATACATTTTTATGGAAGACATTAAAAAGATGAATGACAACGAAATAAAGAAGTCGATTACTGAGAAACAAGAAAAGTTGCGATCATTTCGATTTGGTATTTCAGGCGGAAAGACAAAGAACGTCAAAGAAGGACGAACTCTTCGCCGAGAAATCGCGCAGCTATTTACTGAACTTACTTCACGTGCATTACAAGCGTAATATTTATATATGAAAGAAAAAGTTGAAATAACAAAAAATAAGAAAGCGCTTCGCGGTACGGTTGTATCTGACAAGATGGATAAGACTGTTGTCGTTTCAGTAACTCGCTTCGTAAAGCACCCTAAGTACAAGAAGCACATCAAAAAGAGTAAGCGATACAAGGCGCATGATGAGAATAATACCTATAAAGTAGGTGACATTGTGACGATTCAAGAAACACGACCAATGTCGAAAGATAAGCATTTTAAAGTATTAGCATAATTATATGATTCAAGACGGAACAGTAGTAAAAATTACAGATAACGCCGGCGGTAAGATCGGCAAGGTATTCAAAGTGCTCGGTGGTTCACGCCGACGCTATGCTTCTATTGGCGACCGCGTCATCATTTCTATCAAGATCGCAGAACCTCGTAAGGCAGTAAAGAAAAAGGATGTACATCAAGCTGTGGTTGTTCGCGTACGAAATGCGTTCCGCCGAAAAGATGGATCATATATTCGTTTTGATGATAACGCTGTCGTGATTTTAGAAAAAGATAAACAAGAACCAAAGGCAGGACGCGTCTTCGGTCCAATTCCTCGTGAATTGGGTGAGAAGGGCTATCAGAAGATTATTTCTTTGGCACCTGAGGTTATTTAATACTATGAATATCAAGAAAGGAGACAACGTAATAGTTATCGCTGGTAAAGACAAAGGCAAGAAGGCTAAGGTATTGGGAGTATTCGCAAGTCAGAACCGCGTATTGGTTGAAGGCATCAACATGAAGAAGAAACACCAAAAGCCTCGCCGCACCAATGAGAAAGGTCAAACAATCGAAGTCGCAACACCACTCCACATTTCAAACGTTATGCTTATTGATTCAAAATCAGGAAAGCAGACACGTGTTGGTTCAAAGATGGCAGGTGGTAAGAAGATTCGAGTTAGTAAGAAGTCAGGAAATGAAATTTAAATCATATGAGTAAACATCTTACAGTAAAAGAAAAAGAGCAGAAGTCCTACGAATCAATGAAGGGCGTATTCGGCTACAAGAATAAAATGGCTGCTCCACGTCTCGTGAAGATTGTGGTTGCATCTGGAACAGGATCAGGACTCAAGCGTGATAAGAATCGAAATGATTTGATCATTGATCGTTTGGGTAAGATCACTGGTCAGCGTTCAGCTGTGCGTGCTGCAAAGAAATCTATCGCATCATTCAAAATTCGTCAGGGAGATCCTGTCGGCGTGATGGTTACACTTCGTGGTGCACGTATGTATGGATTCTTGGACAAGCTCATCAATGTATCAATTCCTCGAACAAAAGACTTCCGTGGCGTTGATCGAAAGATAGTAGATAATATCGGTAATCTTACGATGAGTATTAAGGAGCACACTATTTTCCCAGAAACGGGGGATGAAGAATTGAAAGACGTGTTCGGAATGGCAGTGACGGTGGTGACGACAGCAAAGACTAAACCTGAAGCAATCGCATTTTTTGAGAATCTCGGATTTCCATTTAAGAAATAAGAAAAAATAAAAAACACCCTGATATACAGGGTGTTTTTTATTTTAGTCCTTTTTACTGTTGTGATAATAGCTAAAACTGCTACTATTGATATATAACATTAATAACTCATTGTTGTTACCTTGATTGAATATATGAAAAAACACATAGTCTCTACTTCAATATTATTTGTGGTGCTTGTTATTCTTATTGTGTTTTTTCATGGTTCGTTCGGGTCATTATGGAAAAATTTGATGGGGGCTGCTCGTAATGCTTTTTTGAACTCGACAACACCTTCTACTGGGGTAGTTGCGACCTCTCCAAATCAATTTAAAGGTGTATCTGTCTACAGTAATGAATTTTTTATAAAATTGAAAAAAAATACAAGTCCAACGTCGACTGATTTTAAAAATATAAATAAAAAATATGGGGTTACGTCATTCACGCAAGCTGTTAAACCACTCGCTACTTCTAATTCATCTGCCGATGTATTTTTATGGTATAAGGTGACACTACCATACACAAAAGAAGCACTCACGCTTGATGGATCCAGGAACGATACAAATATGACCACACAGGATAAGTTGGGAAAACTGTTCCGTGCCATTGAAGATTATAAAAAATTGAGTGGATTATCAAAGATAGAACCATCTCTGGTGTACTATCAATTTAATAGTCCGAATGATTCATACTTTACTTCTTCTGGTAGTTGGGGACAACCGACTGATGATTTATGGAATCTTAAAAAGATAAATATGCCACTTGCGTGGGATCAAAGTACTGGAGGCAATGTGTTAGTTGCTGATATTGATACTGGACTTGATGGTGCCAATCCTGATATTTCGGGCAATGTGGTTCCTGGATTTGATTTTTGTACGAACCTTGCAACGGGAGTGACTACTGATAACGATAAAGTTGGTCATGGTACACACACCGCAGGTATTATTGGTGCAACTGGAAATAATACGTTGGGTATTGTTGGGATCAACTGGAAAGTTAAAATTATGCCCCTTGCTATCTTTGATAGCAATAATCACTACTGTTCTGGGGCAGGACCTACGGCTGTGATATATGCAGCTGATAATGGCGCAAGGGTTACTAATAATAGTTGGGGAGCAATAAGTTATGATCCGCTTCTTGATGATGCATTTAGGTATGCCTATGATAAAGGTGTCATTTCTGTTGCTGCTGCGGGAAACAATAATATAGATGCACTTGCGGTATCGCCCGCTTCATTCCCATGGGTTATAACAGTTTCAGCAACTGATTATCAGGATCAAAGAGCTTCTTTCTCTAACTGGGGAGCAAAAATTGATGTGGCGGCACCAGGAGTGGACATACTTTCACTACGTGCTTCTATGACTGATTTTTATAATGATGGTGGGTCGCACTTTGTGCCACCATACGATTTTTCTACAAATTATATGCGCATGAGTGGTACTTCTATGGCGGCACCTCATGTTACTGGCCTCGCAGCATTACTCCTTGCAAAGTACCCAACTCTTTCAGTCGAAGGAGTTCGTCAAATAATTCGTACGAACACTCTTGATCTACTTCCGGCTGGCAAAGATGATTCTTTTGGATATGGACGAATAGATGCTGGAAGTACAATGGTGAATGCCATTACGTTACCACTTGAACCTGTTATTACGAGTCCTAAAAATGATAGTGCGGTTGTTTCCGGGAGTGTCCCTATCTTAGGAGGTGTTGTTGGTCCTAATTTTAAATCGTACTCATTAGATTATGGAATAGGGCACTCGCCATCATCTTGGAATAATATAGTTACCAGTACAAATCAGATCACGAGTGGTACATTGGGAACTTTTTCTGCAAATACGGTTCCTGATGGTTCGTATACGATACGTCTCACGGCAACCAACACTTCAGGTAAGACATTTGAATTTGCTGTCTATAATGTCATCGTTAATAATTTTACGATTTCGATCGTTAATCCGGTAGATTATGTTTCAAAAACTACCGCAATGCCTATTTCAGGAACGGTTAATGCAATCGCTGGTGTCACGCTTCAGTCTTACATCGTTGAATACGCTCCGGGGATCAACCCGAATTCTGGGTGGATAACAATCGGTACAAATACAAATACCGTTGTTGATAGAACGCTTGCTTCATGGAATACCTCAGCACTTGCGTTAGGTGCGTATACTATTCGGGTTACCGCCACGACTTCAACTGGTGCGGGAGCTACTCAACAATTTCATGTGAATGTTGACCCCGAAATGGTTCCTGGTTGGCCAAAACTTCTTTCATATTCATGTAACGTCTGGTATCAGTGTTCTATGATGCCTGCATTTGGTGATCTCTTGGGGAATAAACAGAGAGAATTGGTGACTGCAAGTAAAAATATTCTTCATGCATATAAAAAAGATGGTAGTGAATTACCTGGCTTTCCCGTTACCCTTTCTTCAGGAGAATATTTCAACCGTGCGATAACATTAGATGATCTTGATGGTGATGGTAAAAAAGAAATTATTGTTCCTGTTTGTCCACCAGCATATCCTGACGGTACTGCCGGAGATTGTCATATCAATATTTTCACTTCTTCTGGAGCAAGTTATCCTGGATGGACTAAACCAAAAGTTCAATTTACGTACTATATTTATCAAGGAGAAGCACTTGGTCCTGCAATCTATGATCTTGATGGTGACGGCAATAAAGAGATAGTTTTTTATGATCATTATGGTTCTTTGCATGCATATAAACTCAATGGCACAGAAATTTCTGGTTTCCCTGTGGCAACCGCGGCTCTGTTTGCATTGAAGACATCGCCAGGGGAGACTCCGTATGTATCAATTGCTGATATGGATCAAGATGGTAAACCAGAAATTGCAATGACGGTTTTAAATGGTGTTGGTGGACAGCTTAGAGTTGCTCTTTTAGATAATAAAGGAGCGGTTGTTCCTGGGTGGCCTGTCTCTATCCCAATAAGCCCAAATGCAAATCCTCCGGTTCCTTCTTCGGCTCCTACCTTCGCGGATCTTTTGGGTGATAAAAATCTTGAGATAGTTGTACCTATTGGTACGTATAATATGAAAGCAGGTGGTGATTATCCTATCCACGCGTGGGCAAAAGATGGAAGCGAGGTTTCTGGATGGCCGAAGTCGTATCACAGTGATTATTTTGCCGGTGGAATTGCAGGAGGTGTTATCGCTCCCGTCGCGGCTGATTTAGATTATGATTTTAGAGACAATATTATCTATAACTTGAATGATCACTTCTTTATGTATTCACAATTAGGATCAGTGACGGATTTTGCTGATCCATGGATACAAGGAAATCTGACGTCTCGACCGGTTGGTAATGTGAACGGTGATAACCATCTTGATTTTATTGATGCTGCATTGAGTCCTTGGTTTGGAGGCAAAGGAACAACTGGATTGGGGATTGTTGATGACACTGGAAAGGTTACGTGGCAACGAAGTTTTGATTGCGGAGATC
>JAHFNN010000034.1 GCA_023267315.1 Candidatus Nomurabacteria bacterium
GAGTCGCTTAAAGAAAAGACTATTTGAATTCGCCTCGGTAAATTGGTGGAAGGCGGATTCGAGTTCATTCATGATTTGCTCAGCGCGATCTTCTGTCTCAGCCGAAGCCACGACACGCAAATTCGTCGTGACAATCGTGCTCTTTAATTTGTTGCTGATTTTTTCTACTGCCTTGTCATCAATTTTCTTCTCCTTCTCTTTTTGTTCTTTGGTCTTTATGCCAAAAATGATTTCCTTTGCGGCTTCTGCGAAATGTGTATCAAACGTCCCAAAGAGACTTGTGGCTTTTCGGACGGAGGCACCTTCTTTCACTTCTTTTAAGACTTCGTTCAACTTTTTTACCAGCTGATCACCGGATGGCGTGATAATGAGCTGAATCGCTGCACCTTCGCCTTGTTTCTTTAATTTCGAGAACACATTGATCACTGAATTGAGTGGGTCATGTTCAAACGTCTCATAGGTACGAAGCGGAAATGATTCATTCTCTGCAAGATACGCGTATCCCCCGACAGCAGCACCATTTTCATTGAAAATATTGTAATCATCAGTCACTTCATTGACGCGACCATCAGGATACGAAGCCAGAAACTGCTTTTCAAACATATCGGCGCGTTTCTCAGGAACACCAACATAAAAAACCACTTCTTCGCTTTCATGAGAAAGCGCGATTTCAATCGTGAAGTAATTGTGATCGCTGTTATATCGATCATTAGAAATTGATTGCATTCCTGCATAGAATTGCTCCATAGCAGAAATGAGTTCAGAGAATCCTTTCTGGTCATCCTTACTCCCCTCCGGCAAAGTAAGTTCAAAGAGCTTCATATGGAGTGATTTGAACAGCGGATTACTTTCATGAATTCCTAAGTCAGCAATATGAATGTACTGTACAAGGAATCGGTGAAAATCATCATCGATATGCGGATTGCCTAAATTTTCAGCCACATCAAGTGCGTTCTTAATACCACGATCAAGTACTACAGAGAGCAATTCCTCCATCGTATTATCATGTGGTTCTGGCTTCAACTTCAAAACAATTTGATTTTTTTCTGCTTCGGGAGCCTGAAATGATTCATGAAGTACTTCCTTTGTCGGCATTTCACGATATTGCTTGATAGTCTCAGAAGTGATCTGTTCACGATTTGCCTCCAAACCTTGGGCTTGGAGTGCACGCTCTTTTTGCGCTATTTGTTCACGCAAAAAAGCTATCTCCTGTTCGGGAGAAACAAATTTTGGCGCTCCGGTTGGTGTGAAAGTTTCTTGTCTACCCTGAGTTGGTGGCATGTATCTTTATTATACAAGATATTCTATAATAGAGGTACACATATATGTCATTTACAGAACAACAACCGCATACGAATGAGGAAAAAGAGCGTGTCGAAACACCCATTGTCGAAGAAAATACATTGTTAAAAGCAAATAAAGCATATCTGTTCGAGGAAGCACTTGATATGTACGATTGGCAAAAAGCAGAAGGGGTATTTAATGAAAAAGATCAACCCCTCTATGATGACCTAGTAAAAACCTTGAAAGAGAAATTTGAAAAAGAACATATACGCGTAATACAAACTAAAGAAGATGCGAAAAAATTCAGAGATACAAGTCCATTATTTAATGAACCAAGGAAGTAATTATTTATTAGTGTAGTTAATCAAAAAATAGTATATGGGATTTGAAAAAATGATCGGTGGGTTTTTTAAAAAGAAACCAGAGGCACAAGGAGGAAATATGAAAATAATCCTTTCAGAAAAAAAACTGATGCAGGATTTAGATAATGTGAATAAAATTTCACTTACCAATTTAGCATCTGAAGGCATGGGAGGCGGCGGCAAAGGATCACTTTCTGCGTTCGATAAATATGTTCAAGAATATGATCTTGGTGAAGAAGGTGCAACACTTGTGAATGAAATAAAAGAACTAGCTGCAAAAATGAGTGAAGTAAAAAAGAGACAGCCAAAACCATCAGACCCACGAGAAATGATTCAGGCGTGGAATACTGATAGTGTTGGACTCCAAGACGAATTTATCCAAAAGAGAAATAAAGTATTTCAAAAAATGCGTGCAAAAGTTGAATCTCAAAACAAACCTGAACTAGCAGAAGCAGCCTAAAAAATATAAAACCCCGACTCGAGTCGGGGTTTTATATTTATCTTAAAATGATTCTCCAAAAACACTCTCTGGATCGATCTTGGGTTGCATTTTTTCTTCTTTATTATTAAGCTTACTTACAAATTTTATATCGTCCATCTGTTTATCAAGTTTTAATATATTGTGCTTCGATATATTCTCAAATTCGGGTGATAGCGAGAGCGTATGCGCTTCATTAATCTTTTGAATAGCCTCATTTATAAAGCCATTCTGTGTATATAAATCACTAGCAGTAATTAATGCATTCACCCGCGACCGAGCATCTGTACTCGCATTTTTTAACAGATCCGCGACTTTTTCATTCACCAGTGCCAACCGTTGTTCATCAGAAGGTTTTCGATCTGATCTTGATCCTCTTTTCACTTCTTCTTTAGCCAACGAATGTTCAGGCTCTTTGGGGGACTGTTTTTCGATATTTATTTTTGAGAAATCTGATTCAGAAGAATGTCTCATAAACTTATAGTATCATGTGTACTCTGACGATCAATGCGACTAAATTTTAGTTAAAATTTCCGGACCATTTTCTGTGATTACAACCGTGTGTTCGAAGTGAGCACTTCGTTTACCATCGGCTGTCTTGAATGTATATTCATCAGGAGTGAGAATGACCGCCGCACGACCCTCATTAATCATTGGTTCAATCGCCACCACCATTCCAGGCTTGAGGAGTGCTCCCACACCAGGCTTTCCAAAATTTGGAATAAATGGATCTTCGTGAATTTCTTTCCCTACTCCATGACCAGCAAGTTCTCGGACAATACCGTATTTGTATTTGCGAATATATTTTTCAATTGCATATCCAACATCCCCTGTTCGTGCACCAGGTTGAGCTGCATCAATACCAATTTCAAGAGATTTTTTTGTAATATCAAGTAATTCTTGTACGTTCTTTGGAATTTTTCCAACCGGTACTGTAATTGCATGATCAGTAAAAAGTCCTTTGTGTTTAAGACCAAGATCAAGTGAGACGATATCTCCTTCTTTTAAAATACGATTGTCATGTGGAATACCGTGCACGACTTCACTATTTACTGATACACACAGACTCGCAGGATATGGATATGGGGCACCAGATGGCTGGTAATTCAAAAAAGCAGGTTCATCACCACCCTCACGAATCAGCTTTTCCGCTACTCGATCGAGCTCTTTTGTGGAAATACCAGGCTCTACATGAGCCGCCACTTTCTGTAAGACGGCCGCCAATCGACGCCCTCCTTCGCGTAAAACCTCTATTTCTTGGGGTGTTTTTATGATAATTGCCATGTAGGTCAAATACTAGATGAAAATACCCTTATTTGCAAATGACAAACCTTACGCCACCTCCTGCTGATAGCAAGATTCACAATACAGGTTCCAACCATCTTTCGGATCAAATATTGAAAAAATATCCTTGTGACATTTCGCGCAGAGAGCTTTGAACATTTTCCCAACAGGAACCATATGGAATTGTTCTTTGAGTCGTACTTGTGGATGAGTTGTTGGAAGTGGTAATTTCATCTTTCGGTAAAATGCGAGCTCTGTGGGAATAATACGAAACGGCCTACCTGTTATCTCACAGCGAATCGCTTTTTCTAAAATATCATCAGTGGTTTCTTCTATTGTTTCTGGTACATCTTTCGCTTCGAGTATCGGAATATTGCCTACGTTGGTTTCAGGTTCAGACGCGATATACCCACCAAGTTCTTTAATTTTTTCATCAGTAAGTGGGTATGCAACCTGGGCAAGAGAGATGTTGTATGCCTGTGCTGAATATTCAATGCCAAGTCCATCACCATATTCCCCATTCTCAATAAGTTTTGTTTTGATTTCATCAACAATGCGAAAATACTCATCAGGTTCATACTGTGTATTTAAAATACAATATGATTTATTCTGTAGACCGAAACACATAAAACAATAATTGAGATTCTTAGAATTAAATATGAATTCCGAATCAGTACAATATTTTGAAGACACTGAAAATTTAACCCAGGCAGAGCTTGAACCGACATTTATTGTGCTATACAAATGATCTGATCCTCCAGAAAAAAGCAGATCCATTGAGTCATGGTGTCCAAGGGGACTATCTGCATGGCGAATATTTTCTGAATTTTGAGCATCAATGACATCAGAAAGATTTTTGGAATTATAAATAGTAACACCAGAAACATTTTCAACAGTAACATTATGTGATGCATTCATTGGTAGCATTTTTACCATCTGCCAAAATTTACTGTTAAATTCATTCATCTTTGTGCGTGAAAATGGCTCAATAGACTCCATGAATGCATCATATTCCTCTTTTGTATATTGCTTGTTCCAAATACAATACCGCTTGTTGCGCAGATTCACACAACCAAAACAATCCGTACAATTACGACAATCAAAAATAAACATGCAATCTGATGCATGCTTTGAAAAATATGCGAAAGAACATTTGTATAAACGATTTGAATAGACACTATTATATATATGATCACAGCCTCTGATTATACGTGAGGTCATAACCATCTTGCTTTTATTCACAAAATTAGAATACCAAACATCTTCAGACTCAAAACAACCACCAGAATAATAGGCATTCTTGGAATTTCGTCCACCATTTGAATAATCACTGTTAACACTTGCTGAATCTCTATTTAAAAATGAGGGCATTGGAAACCGTTTTCGAAGTGACCAAAGTGTATCGAGATAATTCATTTTAGGATCATATTCAACCCCAAAATCAAATGGATTAAATTCATCACCAATAAAATACTTGTAATCATATACTGGGAATGGACACTCTTTGGAGAATATCGAGATCATCATTTCGCCATGGTTGGGAGCATCGCATACTCGCTTAAAGAGCTGAATCATTCCCATATGCGGGAGTCGTCGCATACGCCTGCAGGTCGGGCAATAATTCGGAGCTGGAACGCGAAGCATTTTCAGGAATTCAATATCTTCCGCCATAATTTCAAAATCACCTTCACAGTATTGATGTTTACCCTTCCAAAGACATGTCCGGGTATGAGGTTTGAGCTCAGCTAAAATAGCGTCTAATTTTTCATCAAATTGGGGGGTTTTGGATACGGCCATAAAGTATTTTCACTTTACACCTTTCGATTCCCTTACGCCACCTCCTGCTGATAGCAAGATTCGCAGTAGACAATATCGCCATCGGAGGGGTTATACCCTGTCAAAAATTCATTATGACATCCTGTATTCATACACGAGCGCTTATACAATTTGGGAGCGACACGTCGAGAAACTCTTTCTTTGTAACGACAATCAGGACATTTGTGCGGGAGCGGAATTTGCTCTCTTTTCAAGAACAAAATTTCTTCTTGTTGAAATCGAAACGGCAGTGCACATACTTCACACCCGATAACCTTCTCGATAATCGTATCCGGGACATCACCAATTGCTTGAGGTAGATCTTTTGCATCTATATCAATCCGATATTCTCCCCGCTTCACTTCATACCATGGATACCCTTTTTGAGTCGCTGTCTCTTTCGAAATAGGGAAAAATTCCTGAGCCATAGTGTTGTTGTAGCCATACCAGGAAAATTCTATCGGAAAAAATTCACCGTACGTATATACCAACCCTTGTGCATCAGTATAAGGCATATCAGTCATGTGCTTTTTTATTTTTTCTACCAAAATTTCATATTCTTCTTTTGAGTACTGTTTGTTCAATATGCAGTACTCCTTATTTTTAAGACCTGCACACCCAAACACATTGTGTACTGAATTACAATGCATCGAATACTCAGTGTCACGAATATTAGGCCAACAATCAACTAAGAATTTTGAGTTGTATATACCAGAACCAGATGATGAATATTCATATGCAAGTTCAATTCCATCTCCCCACACAGAGACGTCATACGAATTTTTATTTGGTGGTTGTGATACATATTGTACATATCGCAAATCTTCCCCGCCAAATACCAAGAAACTATCTTTCACGTTCTTAGACTGTGTCACATAAACACCCGTTGAATTTACATTCTTGATGCCTTGGTAATATTTCTTTGGAAACTTCTTCCAAAATGCTCGCGCCTTCTCTTGCACTTCTTTACAGCCAAGAAATGTATCAAGTCTCATTTTTTCTACTTCTTTCTTATAGCTCTCTTTATCGTATTGTTCATTAAAAATACAATATGATTTATTGCGTAAATTTACACATCCGATACAACTCACACAACCAACGCAATTTTTCAAAAACCATACGTCAACACAATCACCACATTCCTCAGAGAATCGAACACGGTTACTTTTTTCAATCCAAAAATTTCCATAACAAAATTCAGACGTATAGATATCATTATTGTCCAAGCATTGTTTTGAATCATAATTCCCCACTCCATACATACAATCCTCATTGTTCGCAGCATTGAATACGAGGTAGCAATTCTTAAGATCATTCGCATTTCCTGAATACGGACTATTGATCACGCGAGTAACATTTAAATTTATTTGAGGGACTTTTTTGACCAATTCTCGTAATTGCTCCAAAAATGGCCGTGAAAAATCAACATCGACACCATACTCTAATCCATCCCACGAATCACTGTACCACTCTTCATTGGTCACTACAGGGGCACCGGAATCCGGTGGAACAAGTGAAAAGACCGGCTCACCGGTAAAATGATCTTTTGCTTTAAAGAGTTTATTTTGATTACGAAACGCAAACCGTCGAATCATACGGCATTCGGCACAAAATGTTGGTGCAGGCACTTTAATTTTTTCGTAAAACGAACGATCTTCAGAATCAATTACAAAATCATTTTTACAGTTTTGGCATTGTTTAGTTTCCATATGCTAGAGTACTTCAGACTGGTAACATTGTTCACAATAGATAATTTCTGGTCGCAGAGGAGCGTAATTCGTGACAATAGCCTTATTGCAGTGCGCGCAATTGCGATCCCAGAATTTATACGGTCCACGGCGACGTACACGATCTTGGTGACGACAGTAAAAACACTTACGCGGAATTGGTAATGTCATCTTTCGGTAAAACAGCAACTCTTGCTCAGTAATTTTGTAATTGCGTTCACAGCCCAAACATTTCAAGATTTCGTTGGTAATAGCATCTTCCACGTCTTTGATATGGTCTGGAATTTGTTCTGGTGATAGTGTCTCTTTCCCTTTGGTCATCTGTATATCATCTTCCCAGCGGAATCCCATCTTAAGCACCTCCTCTTTTGTCATTGGGAAGTTATCCTGCGCCACAGTCTCGTTGTAAGCAAAAGGAGCAAGCTCAGCTGGCATAATAAGGCCATGGGTACCTGCTGCCATGAGTTCTGCGGTGATATGTTCCCGTAATTTTTCATATTCTTCTTTTGTATATTCATAATTGAAGATTGCATGTTTACCATGTTTCAATGCATCACACCCAATACAATCCTGGCAATTCGTAATATAGTAACTGTACATTATATCTCTTGAGTGTTCGACTCCATACGAACCGATCACATTGCTTGAATAACCAGTGCCGACACATTCAAGCAATCGTTCTGATTTTGTTCCATACCCGATGGTACCCAGCGAATCTTTGATGACCTTTGAAGAAAACAAATATTTCGAATCCTCCCCCATCGCCACTTCGAATGAATCTTTGACATTCTTTGATTCAAAAAGGTAATCTCCGGTTGAACCGACTGTTTTTAAATTATTATTCTCGCGGCGAGGAAATTGGAGACTGAACTCTTCAAACTTTTTTCGCGCCTCTTCCATCTTTGAATAGCTACCAGTAATTTCTGCTATACGCGCCTTATACGCCTCCGAAGAAAGCTGTTCATTGAAGAAGCAGTTGCTCTTGTTGCGTAAATTTACACAACCGAAACAATTAGTCAGTCCGCTTCCATTCAAAATGAAAAGTGAATCAACAGACCCCACGACATTCTGGCCCCAGATAATTCCAGATGAATCCTGGATATTAATGCACTCGTAAGATCGCTCAATATTGGTACCGAAATATAGATCAGAAGCATCCCGGCCATTTTTAATCCCGCGAGAATAGAGTAATTCTTCGGCTGGGCTCGTATTGAACACAAGATAGCAATTCTTGCAGCCGCTCGCCATGTTCACATATTCACTATTTATATTTTCCCCATCACCATGAGATAGGTATGTGGCGATTTTTGGTACCTCAATTAAAAATTCTTTAAGTTGATCAAAAAAGGGTCTAGAGAAGTCATACTTTTTGCCGTAACTTTTTGGATCCCATTTTTCGGAATAGTAGCAGTCATAACAATAGACTTTGTACGGAAGCTTGGGATTATACATCGTGATAATACCCTTCCCGCACAAATCGCATTTCTGACCGGAATAGAGCGTAGTCTCATTGCGAAAAAGTGCTCGACGTTTAAACCTGCATGTTGGACATATCTCCGGTACTGACACCTTCATTTTCTGATAGAAATTCAAGCTATCAATATCGAGTGTGAAATCTTGAGCGCAGTTTTGGCAGGTTTTAGTTTCCATACATATCACTCTACACCACTTCCTGCTGATAGCAAGAGACGCAATATACCACTTCTGGACGATCTGGAGAGAACGCGCTAATCATTTCCTTTCCACACTTTGCGCATGTCCTATCAAAAAGTTCGCCTGGTTTATTGATGCGTTCAAAGCGAGCCTGGTCACGACACTTAGGACATGACGATGGCACTGGTAGAGACATTTTTTTAAGCACACTGTATTCAAGTGGTAATATTTTGTATCTCTTAGAACAGGTTGTACATGCGATTATTTCGTTGAGAATTGTTTCAGAGGTGTCGCCAGCAGATTGTGGGAGATCGTTTCCTGACACGGTCTCTTTGACTACCGCATCTACTTCATCAAACCATGTATACCCTGCTTTGATTGCTTCTTCTTTTGTCTTCGGGAAAAACTTTGAAGCATTGGTGGTATTGTATGCAAATCG
>JAHFNN010000035.1 GCA_023267315.1 Candidatus Nomurabacteria bacterium
CGTAGAAGTGGTCGCACCAGAAGTAGCCACATTTAGAGTTCCCGCAGAAGGATTTGAAAGTGCCAGTGTAGCAGTAACATTCACACTATCAACATCAGATGCCACGATATCAATTAGATTAAGAGCAGTGTCTTCGGTGTACGTTTCTGCTGCGCTCAAATTTGTTGCTACTGGCGCATCATTGACTGCAGTGACAATCAAACTAACAGTATCAGATGCTGTCGAGTATGCAGTGGTACCTCCATTGGTAGTCGTATCAGCCAAACCACCATCCGTTCCTGTACTTTCATCCCAAGCTTTAATTGTCAGTGCATCAGAAAACGTTCCGTTCACATCAGCATTTGGTTGACAAAATACTCTATTACTTGAATTCGCGTCAAGAGTTCTAGCAGATGATCCTGAAAGTAGGCCGATCAAATTCCATGTTGCGCCGCTATCTTGCGAATAGAAACAAGTTAGATAGGACAAATTGGTCGCAGTTATCGCAACACCGATAGGAGTTGAACCATCAGCATCAAATACATTATCAAGTCCTCCTGCGGGAATCGTTGCATCAACCAAACTGGATACAGACACGCCAACTGCGCCCGTTGGTGCACCCGGATCTTCAATTACTGTTCCTAGTGTCGGACTCTTACTCGAATCAAGAACTGGAGCAGTGTTCGTGGCGAAGGCTGTATGCACACCTCCAATAAAAATAGTAAGCGTAAACACAGCGAGGAAGACAAATTGTCTTTTAAATATATTTTTCATATTGCCCACATTTTATCATGGAATAATAAACTACTAGTTATTTATCTGGGGATTGGGACGAGAGATCATCCTGTTATTTTTGAGATAGCTATCAAATGAATCAGCATCAGTATACAAGAACCCCTGCATACCCAAATTCACCGCAGCATCGACATTTGTTTTACTATCATCAATAAATAGAGATTCTTCTGCTTTCGATTTCGCCGCTTCTAGTGTATGTAAAAATATATCTGCATTTGGTTTTACCATTCCAACGACAGACGAGATAACAATAGTATCGAACAAACTCTTAAATTCTGGGTATTCAGTATAGATTTTTCTTTCAAAGAAAGAATTGTTTGCATTAGAAAGAAGCACTGTCTTAAAACCATTCGATTTTAACTTTTTTATAATTTTAACAAGAGATTGATCTAATTTAAGAAAACTATCAATCTCTTTGCGAATCTCCTCTTTTGTCGAATTAACTCCCTCATATTTTAAGAAGTAATCAGCAACATCATCTTCAGATAAAATCCCAAGATCAAACTGACGAAATATATTGTGAAGGTTTTCATCTACAAACCCTTTCTTCAGACGATTCTCTTTGTACCACCCATTTAACACAGGGTCGCAAACAACACCAAAGCAGTCGAATATAAAAGTTGTTATTACTGGTTTCATTTACAAGATTTGAATTATTGATTTATGATGCCGTTCCACCTCATAAAGGTTGTTTTTTGCCACTTTTTGTTGTAAATTAAAGGCTGTTACAAATATTGGGATATCGTCTAATGGTAGGACAGCGGCCTTTGAAGCCGTTAATTGGGGTTCGAATCCCTGTATCCCAGCAAAGTATATTATCCTTCGTACGCTTCCTCCAACTTCTTAATATCAAACTTCTTCATTTTAAGAAATGCTTGTGTCACTCGTCCGATCGCTTCCTTATTCCCTGAAGAAATCATTCGCTCCATCGCTGTCGGCACAATCTGCCATGGCACTCCAAATTTATCATTGATCCAACCACACTGTTCAGCTTTTGGATCAGCAGAGAGTTTGTCCCAGTAGTAATCTACCTCTTCCTGATTTTCACAGCTCACAATAAACGAAATCCCCTGCTTGAAATTCAGCGAACCTTTTTTACCACTATCCATAATTGCCATATTGAAACCTTCTATCATAAATCCAGAATGCTTCACAACAGCATTTGTTTCTATTGGATCATCTTGCGTATATTTTTGAAGATACCCAATCTTTGCATTATGGAAAACACTGGTATAAAAATTTACCGCTTCTTCTGCACGTCCACATATGTCACCCGCAAACAAAAGTGTCGGAATCACTTTCTGTGGAGCTTTCATGCCATTAACCGCAGTCATGATCTGCCAAGAGACACCATATTGATCCATAACCCATCCATACTTTTCTGCGAATGGATATGAAGAGAGTGGCATCAATATTTTTCCTGTAGATGACAATTTGTTCCATAAATCATCCACCTCTTGTGCAGAGTCACACGTAATGATAAATGAAATGGTCGGATTAAACGGTAAATACGGACCCGCAGTCATGAAACTAAATTTTGTACCAAAAATTTCAACACTCGCCATCTGCACTGCCCCCGATGGAGTGTTCTCAAGATCACCATCACTTTTAACCTTTGTCCCTGGAAATACTGACATATAGAAGTCAGTGATTTCTTTCATATTCTTTTCGAACCATAAAAACGGTGTAATTTTTTGCATACAATTATTTAATTATTTTTAATAATGAAAATTTATTTATTATCCACTTCACCGATCAAATCAATAAGTGCAATCTCTATCGGTAATACAGGAATAAATGTATGCAAGACTTCTTGGTATGCCTGGAGAAGCCTTGTGAGTGTTTTTGAATTAATGGAGCTGTCCTTTTCTTTAGTAAGCGAGAGAATGAATTCCATATCAGAGTGTGAAAATTCATTTTCAAAATGTTTCTTCATATCTGGAGCGTAGCGAAGCAGAAGCACTGCGCGGAATTTATGTAGGATGAGTTTCAAATACACTCGCATATCGAGATTTGATTCTTTCGCCTCTGTCACCACCTGTAATCCTTTTTTGATATTCTTTTCTTTGATTGCTTCAATGAAACCATTCACGAGTGAGGCCTTTGGTGCACCGGTAATTTTCTCCACCTCATCACGAGTGATATCTTTACCTCCAAAACTTACTACTTTCTGGAGCATGCCGAGAGTGTCGCGGAATGATCCATCGCCCAGAAGCGCGATAAGCTCTGCTGCATCGCCGGCAATCTTTACTTTTTCTTTTTTGGCGACATGTTCAACGATAGTTTTCAAAATCGCTTCAGTTGGTTTTTTAAATTGGAAATTCTGACAACGCGACACGATAGTCTCTGGTACTTTTTCAAGTTCGGTTGTCGCGAGAATGAAAATCACGTGTGCTGGTGGTTCTTCGAGTGTTTTCAAAAGTGCATTGAATGCTTCTTTGGTGAGCATATGCACTTCGTCAATAATATACACTTTGTATTTTGAATCAAATGGGAGTGTACGCACACCTTCTCGGAGTTCACGAATATCATCAATACCACGATTTGAAGCGGCATCCATTTCATAAATATCATTTGGCGATGTGCCAAGCTCGCGCGCAATAATACGAGCAATGGTTGTCTTCCCTGTCCCGCGACTCCCTGTGAGTAGATACGCATGGGATACTTTCCCTTCTTTAAGAGCAGCTTTTAAGACATTTACAATATGATCCTGGCCGATAACATCTTCGAATGTTTCTGGACGATATTTGCGATATAAAGCTATATTTTCTTGCATGAAATGAGTATACTCTGCCGGCATTTTTTTTCAAAATTATAAAAGAAAAGCTGTCCCGCAAGAGCGTGACAGCCGTTCAGATAATCTTCTTGTTTACATTTTGTAGTTTAGATTCAAACCGAAGGAAACAAATTGATTGGCTCCATCATTATTATTTTCTAAACCTTGATGCCTACTTTCGGGTTTTGCGTGGTATAGAGTTTGAGGCATTAGATACCCCTTCAATAACCATTTCTTATCTTCCAGAAGCGTGTAGTTGGCATTCGCATAGAAAACCAAAAACCATGTTCTGTATATAAAATCGCCAGTCGTACTCGCATTACCCATAATACCTCCGCCTAAAGAGAATTTTTTGAAAAATTTGTGATCAGCACCAACAGTGAAGCCAAAACTTGTAATACGGTATTCCGCATTAAGAAGCCCCATCGTCCGCTGGTACACAAATCCTCCATAGAAGCCGGCACCAAATGAATAAGTAGCAGTAACACGAGATAGGTAACGAAAGTCATTTTCACCTCGAACGCCTATAATTTTCTTAGTTGGGTTCTTGGGATCAGGAGTGTACGAGAGCGTATCTTCTGAAACAAGCGAGAAAATTTTTTCGGTTTGACCAAAAACAAAACTAAACATACATAAAGCTGGAATGAGCAGGAGTTTTTTCATATAATTCGGGATTTGGGGTTAATTTACCTAAACGGTACTCCCAGAAGTCTTGTATGTCAATCACAGCAAAAAAAAGAAACCCGGCTTTCGGCCAGGTTTCTTTTGAGAAATAAAAAGCAAAAGCATGTCGACACAATACTTTTTCTTTTTACTCCTCGGCTACATCGGGCATTATACAGATACTTCAGTCGTTCGGGCAAGAAAGTTATCCACAACCGAATTTTGCACTACAAAATTCGTCCAGCAAAGGTATTTTGACGAAGCCTAAATATTTTGTCGGACAATAATAAATTAATTCAAGTGCTCAGAAATAAACTTACTGACTGACCTCTCAATTTCTTCTGCGGAGCTTTTTTCCATAAGTTCCATGCGTAATTCTTTTGCGCCATCAAATCCATTTACGTATGCTTTGTAATGCTTTTTCATAATCGCAAAATTTTTATGACCGCCGAGTAGTGCTTCAAATAATTTTGTGTGCTCTACCATGACACGAAGTTTTTCAGGGATCGTCAGTTTTTCTTTTGAATCAAAATTCGCAAAAAGCCATGGGTTGCCAAAAATCGCGCGACCGAGCATGACACCATCAGCCCCAGTTTGCTTTATTTTTTCTTTTGCATCTTCAATACTTTGCGCATCACCATTTCCGATAATCAACGTATCTTTATTCATCTTGTTGCGAATCTCTACTACCTCACGCACATGCTCCCATCTTGCTGGTACGAGTGACATTTCTTTACGTGTACGCGCATGAATCGTTAGTGCAGCAATATCTTCTGCAAGAAGCACTGGGATCCATTCATTGATTTGATTTTTATTGTATCCAATACGAGTCTTCACTGAAATAGGAAGTTCACGTCCAGCATCTTTTGTTCCTTGTTTTGCCGCGCGAATTATTGCAACAGCACTCTCGGGATTTTTTATCATTGCTGCACCTGCCCCTTGCTTCTCGATGGATTTATCAGGACAACCCATATTGATATCGATACCATCAAAACCAAGCTCTGCACAAAGCTGTGCTGCAGTACGCATATTGTCTGGATTTGATCCAAAAAGCTGTGCGACGATTGGACGCTCAGCTTCGGTGTACATGAGATCGATCAGTAGCTTTGGTCGAGCTGTATCATGCGCCAAACCATCAGCGGAGACGAATTCTGTCCACGTAACATCTGGTTTACCGTAGGATGCAATGAGTCGACGAAAAGCCGCATCAGTCACATCAGCCATAGGTGCCAAGACAAAAAACGGCTTTGGGAGTTTTTTCCAAAAATTATTTTCGCTCATAGGAGTCTGATAATAGCATACGGGGTTAATTATTGAACAGTAGTCGTCGAAGACGAAGTCGGTGTGGAATTTCCCGATACAGATGAATCTGTAGGCACAGGAGAAGAAGCTGGTGCGTCGGTAGCAGTCTTGAATTTGTAGTACACCTTATTTGTAAATCGCAGATCGATATACTCGAGCGAATTGAATTTTTGTTTGAAATCAGTCGCAAATGGTTCGGTAGTTAATGCAGCTCCTAAATTTTCAACAATATTTTTAAAATCATCTTTTGAGTTCACGATAATCTTAGGGCGAACACCGTCGACAATCGTTGTTGGAGAAATAAATATTTCATATTCTCCGGCATCTTTTAAGTTGAATGCATACGAATCAATACCGATACTCTTCAGTGAATCTTTTAGAAACGCAAGATTCTCAAGCTGTTCTTTGGTGAGAATATATTTACCAATCGGAGTATCCCCTGCCGAAAGCACACCCGAACCATAAAGCTTCAAGAAAATTGATCCTGAAAAAAATGGGGCTTTTGAATACAGGTACCCTTCGCTATCGCTGTAATAACATTGCTCAGTGGCATTCTGTATCTTAGCTTCGTCAAAGGCATCTCCACACCACAGATAGAGTGCTTCTCGTTCTGTCACAGAAATCGTAAGTGTATGCATGTCAGGTGCATCGATGACCACATTCGAAAAACGAGGGAATGCAGTATAAAGTGTTTCTGTTATTTTTTTCTTTGGAAAGATCAGTGCATTATTTTTCGCAAACAAATATACATAATTCCCCGAAAGATCCTGATCAACCACATTAGTAATATCTTTAGTATCAGTGATACTGTTACCTGAAACACTAATCGTCTCTATTCGGAAATAACTACTTTTTGATGCATACGAAAGTAAGACGACAACAATCAAGAATAAAATGAAAAAGAGCGCCACTTTTAATTTAGTGCGCGAACGCTTCTGCTTCTTCAATTGTTTGACGCGCGGAGCAATAATCATTTCGCGTCTTCCTCTCGAAGATTGTGGTTTCATCCCGTTAGAGGCAGGTCGCGGTCAAATGTACCCGCAATTAAACCTCGATTTAAACTTGATAACTTATGCATGATTTGAAATATAAATTACCTACAGCGACCGCGGTCTCTAACGGGATTCATTAACAAAAAGAAAGAAAACTACTTTTCTACCTCACCGATAGGCAAGCCAATAACATCCTTGCCGATATATTTTTTGAGTACTTCCGGTACACGAACAGAGCCATCTGGTTGTTGGTAATTTTCAAGAATCGCTGCAGGAAGTCGTGATGTTGCGCATGCGGTGTTGTTGAGCGAGTGAGCATACCTGAGCTTGCCATCATCTTCACGATAGCGAATATTCAATCGACGTGTTTGAAAATCATGGAAATATGAAGAGGAATGCGTCTCACGATATTTTTCTTGAGATGGCATCCATGCCTCAATGTCATACTTTTTTACCTGTCCAAGACCTAAATCACCACCACAATTCACCACCACACGATATGGAAGATTGAGTGCTTGCATAATTTTCTCTACGTGAAGGGTAATGTCTTCATGGAGTCCGACAGATGTCTCATGATTTGCTTCACACAATAGTATCTGCTCGAGTTTAAAAAATTCATGTACGCGGATAATTCCTTTTACGTCTTTGCCGTGCGCGCCAGCCTCTCGACGAAAACACGGAGAAAATGCAATGAACTTTTTTGGTAATTCTTTTTTATCCAAAATTTCTCCAGCATAATATGACATCACCGCAACCTCTGCAGTTCCTGCGAGAAATTCTCCATCTTGTGTCTTATATAAATCATCTTCACCTTGTGGAAGATATCCAGTACCGAGCAATGTTTCCCTTTTTACAAGTGATGGCGCAATGAGTGGTGTGTATCCTTCTTTTACAAAATAATCGAGCACGAATTGCCAGAGTGCGAAAAAGAGAAGTGCTCCATCATTCTTCATGAAATATCCACGGAAACCGGAAACTTTTGCACCACGCTCAAAGTCAGCCATATCCAATGACTCAAGCAATGCGACATGATCCTTTGGAGTGAAATCAAAAGAAGGCTTCTCTCCCCAATTTCTTGCTTCCACATTTTCTTCATCATCCTTTCCTTCTGGCACTGAAATATCAGGTACATTCGGAACCTGGAGCATTTTTTGCTGCCATTCTTTCATTACTTCTTCGAGTTCCTTCTCTTTCTTTTGGAGATCTTCTTTTACGAGCTTCATTTCAGAAATCATCTGAGTGCGCTTATCCATGTCTTTCTCAACAGCGATAGTATTGGACATAGAATTCTGTTCAGAACGAAATCCTTCAACTATTTTTAAAAGCTCGATACGCTTATCATCTAGCCCGATAAGCGACTCAACGTCAAAATTGATACGCTTCTTCTGCGCCCCCATTTTGATAATATCCTTATTTTCACGAATGAAATGAATGTCTAACATATAATTGTATGCGGTATAGACCGCGATAGATAGGAATATAGTAGCAAAAAATACGACATGAAGCCACTTTTTTCATATTTTACACACCTATTTTTACAAAACATGTCATACAATATATTGTATGATTCCTAAACCAATCCTACTTCCAAAAGAACGGTGGCCACAGGAACTTCTAGAAATTCCTGAACCACCGAAACAACTCTGGATTACTGGAACACTACCTGACGAGAAATATATCCGTCTCACCGTTATCGGGTCTCGCAAATATACAAACTATGGCAAAGATGCATGCGAAAAATTAATTGCGGGACTTCGTGGTTATCCGATTACAATTATTTCTGGTCTTGCGTTAGGTATTGATGCGATTGCACACCGTGCAGCACTTTCTGCAGGACTGCCGTGCATCGCGGTTCCTGGTTCAGGACTCGATGAGAAAGTATTATATCCTGCGACAAATATTTCTTTGGCGCGACAAATTTTAGAATCTGGTGGTTGTCTTCTTTCAGAATATGATCCGGGTTTTCGCGCAACTATTTGGAGTTTTCCTAGACGCAACAGAATCGAAGCCGGGCTTTCAAAGGCAGTACTCATTATTGAAGCCGAAGAAAAATCCGGCACCCTCATCACTGCTCGGCTCGCCACTGACTACAATCGTGATGTGCTCGCCGTACCAGGTTCTATCTTTTCTGATAATTCTCGTGGCACCCATATGCTTATACGTCTTGGGGCAACACCAATACGAAATAGTGAAGACATTTTGGAAGCACTAGGATTTGATATATCAAAGAAAAAAGAGGAAAGACCGATCGATCAGATACCGAAAGATTGTTCACCTGAAGAACTCACAATTCTAAAATTACTAAACGAGCCACTCGCACGTGATGAGCTTATCCGTCGAGCTGGCTTCCCTATTTCTCAAACAAATGGATTGCTTTCAATCATGGAAATAAAAGGACTTATAAAAGAATCGTTGGGTGAAATTCGGAAATCTTGACGCTTCCCTGCAAAATAGGTAACATCCGCTCGGACTACTAT
>JAHFNN010000098.1 GCA_023267315.1 Candidatus Nomurabacteria bacterium
ATAATGTCTTGCAAGTCCTTGTAACGCTGGAGTACACGTTGTACTTCACGAGCGACTTCGTAGTGCTCCTTTCCGACGATGTTTGGATCCATAATGGTCGAACTTGAGTCGAGTGGATCCACCGCTGGATAAATACCAAGTTCTGAAAGTGAACGGTTCAATACCACTGTTGAGTCCAAGTGTGCGAAGGTTGTCGCTGGAGCTGGGTCAGTAAGGTCGTCAGCTGGCACGTACACAGCCTGTACGGACGTTACAGAGCCTTTTGTGGTAGAAGTGATGCGTTCCTGCATCGCGCCCATTTCTGTTGCGAGTGTTGGCTGGTAACCCACCGCTGATGGAATACGTCCAAGGAGCGCAGATACTTCAGAACCCGCCTGTGTAAATCGGAAGATGTTGTCGATAAAGAAGAGCACATCTTTTCCTTCAGCATCACGGAAGTGTTCAGCCATGGTGAGTCCAGAAAGTGCCACACGCATACGAGCACCTGGTGGTTCGTTCATTTGTCCGAACACCATCGCTACTTTGTCGAGCACGCCTGAATCTTTCATTTCTCCGTAGAGATCATTTCCTTCACGAGTTCGTTCACCCACACCAGCAAACACTGAGTATCCACCATGATTCGATGCAATGTTGTGAATGAGCTCTTGGATCACCACTGTCTTTCCCACGCCGGCACCACCGAAGAGTCCCACTTTTCCTCCTTTTAACACTGGACAGATCAAATCAATAACTTTAATACCAGTTTCGAGAATTTGCACGGAAGTTGCTTGTTCGACGAATTCTGGAGCCTTACGATGAATTGGGAGTGTTGCGCCCTTTGCAAGCGGTTTGTTGTCGATAGCTTCACCGAGCACATTAAATATGCGGCCAAGAGTTTCTTTTCCGACCGGCACAGAAATAGCGGCCTTTGTATCAACAACTTCCATTCCGCGATACATACCATCAGTCGAATCCATAGCAATGGTGCGAACAGTGTTGCCCCCGACGTGCTGTTCAACTTCAAGCACGACTTTCTTGTCGCCGTTCATCACTTCAAGCGCACTATATATTTCTGGCAAATGATTTTCGAATTCGACGTCGATCACCGGCCCGATTATTGTTTTGATTGTTCCTTTCATAATATTTTTTATACTAATTTATTGTCTTTTAATTCCCATTCAAGATTAAAGATACCTTGTAAAATTCCTCCCCAATCTGCTTCTGGAGACCAACCGATTGGTCTGTCTTTTCCACTACCCTTAATCGCCTCTATACATTCTCTAATATGCCGGATTGTGAATTTAATTTCACCTGTGTGCATATTTAGGTATTCTTCTAAATCTTTAGCATCAAAAGGCTCATTCTTGGCAGATTTTTCTGTGGTAATTCTTTGGCGTTCCTTTACCCTCCAATTATCAGTAAATTCATCAAGCTCATTGATCATACTTTCGAGAGACTTCAATTCAGTATTATTAGTAGGGATATTTCTGTTTTTTTCTTTAAACGAATCTAGCTGAGTCTTAATCCTATTAATAAATTCAAAGCTAGTATCTTTATTCATTTGTGGTTCTCCGCCTAACATAATTCTAACTCACACTTGCCATACCGGCACTTATTTCTGATATTTCCTGCGTAATCGACGATTGGCGGGCTTTGTTGAATACTAATGTCAGATCATCTATCATCTCCCCTGCGGCTTCACTTGCATTCTTCATAGCGACCATGCGGGAGGATTGTTCTGATGCGATTGATTCCAGAAGCATGTGATAAATCTGCGCGCGGGATAATTTTTCAATGAGGAGCGGCATGAGTATTTCGTATCCTGGTTCAAATGTATAATCCGTACTGCCTTTTTCTTTCATTTCTTTAGCGTCTTCGGGTGTATGCATTCCTTTTGATTCTTCAAAACGTCCAGTCTCTAATGTTTTTTCAATATCACGTTTTGATACCGGCAGTAATACTCGTACACGTGGTTTTTGTGAAAGTGCTGAAAAGAAGTCTGTATATACCACTACCACACGATCGACTGTTTTATTTTTAAACATATCAATCGCAAGTGTCGCAATCGGAAGAATATCTTGCAAATTTACCATATCTGGCACTTCAGTAAATGAAGCGACTATATTTTGTCCAAGTCGGCGCATTGCTGCATCACCTTTTCGTCCAACTGTAATAAAAGAGATTTCGCGGCCTTTTGCAGTATCAGTCTTTATGAGTTCAATGGCTTTTTTTATTGATTGAGAATTGTATGCGCCACAGAGTCCACGATTTGAAGTAATTAAAACAACAAGAACATTTTTCACCTCTCTCGTTTCCAAAAGTGGGTGTGCAACGCCGGCATTTATCATTTGTGAAAGTGATTGTAAAATCTCCCACGAATAACCGGAATATGGACGAGAAGAAAGCGTCGCAGAAACTGCACGCTTCATCTTCGAAGCCGCCACCAATTCCATCGCCTTAGTGATTTTCTTGGTGTTCCTTACGGACTTTATTCGTCGTTTTATTTCTTTTGTTGAGGCCATTTTATTTAATATGAGGTTAATACAATCAG
>JAHFNN010000008.1 GCA_023267315.1 Candidatus Nomurabacteria bacterium
CCAGCTTACTACAACATTAAATCTTCATGGCAACCAGCTCATTAATGGGCAAGATCTAAATGAAAACCTTACCGCGATATTTGATGCATTAATGAACAAACTCTTCAGTATGGGTGTAAATGCACTGTCGACTGATACCAAGGACACAACAGATCAATCAACTGGTGGACCAGGAGAAAATTCCAGCCAACTACCAACGACACCAGACGTGCAAAATGATTGGAGTACTTTGGGTGGTCAATATAAAGATTTTGACATCTTCCATGACATCGATAATTGTATTCCAAGCGACACGAATCTAGCCCACATCAAAGCAAAAACAATAAATAATAGTACTGATGACTGTATGTTAAACCCACAACTCACTAGTGACACAGATACAAACCCCGACCGTATTGGTGGTATATATGTACTCAACACAAATAATCAAAACAACAATAACGGGGGGCTTGATGAAGATGCAAACAATCCCCTCAATAAGCCAGGGCCAATTGAACTATCAATCAAATTTATAAACGCTATTGGTGATCCAAACAAAGGATACCGATCAACAACATTCCCTGGTACAAAATTTGATATCGGTAAACCATATGGAACAGTGGTGCGAACAGGCGCAGGGCACGAAGCAAGTGATTTTAACGCAGCAAAAGGATTTGATGCATCAACAAACGACAGCACCCTTACAAAAACAGCATATGACCTTATCTACGAGTTGAAGCAACTTGATTACTGTATTCCAGGACCATCACAGGGATATGGTCAACCACTTCAAGAAAAAGTTCAAAAGCAAGAACAAGAGTGGGAGAAGTACGTAGCTGAAAATAGCGGGATGTTCGATAGTATAAAATATCACTTTACATTCCCATTTATGGCAATCTTAGGTGGTACTATGTGCGTCCCTGGAGGAGTATGGGATGGAGATCAGGCGTTACAACGTCTCGATAATCTAGTGAATCAATTCAACAACACAATCGCAACAACATATGATGTGAGAAGTGGGAACCTTCCATACATTACCAGTACAGCACTGGATAAAGTTTCTCAAATAGACCAATTGAATCTCCAAATAACAGATAACAACAACCAGGTTCAAGATTCAAAGAACAATCTAAATACCCTAAAATATTTGTCGAAGAATCTGGTAACACTACAAACAAGCTATCCAGATAAATATAAAAATATAACGAATGTAAATGATCCAAATTATTCACAAAGCCAACAAAATCCTGATTATGCAAAGAAGTTGAATGCATTGAAGGGAATGTTTCTCCGTATAAATCCAAACCTACCAACCAGTGCAGCTATCGATGACATTGTGGGTAACATAGAAATTCTGGGAAGTGATTTAAGTGTTGTAGCTGATAAAGATATAGGTATGATTAAGCAGTGCATTGAACAAGTGCGTGCAATTCCAACAGCATTACACGGACGTCAACCTTATCCAGGAATCAGTCCGATATACACGGACAAAAACCAGACTGGTATCGATGAAACAGGGGCAGGCTACGACAACACAAGCTTCCTTGAAACAACACGCCCAACTGATGGATTTGATATGACATATTACCCAACAGCAACAGGAGCGGTAAGTGATGATGGAGACGGCTGCCCAAGTGGCCCTCAAATTCAAACGAATTTCAACGGATTTGAACACTACTTTGGAATTTACTAGTAGTGTGTAGAAAAAAAATAAATAATAAATTGAGATATCCCCTCGCATCACTATAGTAGTGTGCGAGGGGATATCGTATAATGGAAGTGCAACAGATAGCCACGCGGGTATGTTCAAAAAGTTTATACTCATCATCATCATACTGACAATGTGCTTCTCTCCCGTTATCGGGCCTATTGGACATGCAAAGGCTGCTCAAACAACTACTAATGATGCGCTGCGACAAGAAGCGGGATGTACAGACTTCAATTCCTCCAGCGTTTCGAACTGTTTAGTTGTTGTGGCGTATTATGCAATGTATGTTTTTCCTTCATGGTTGATGGGGATCACTGCAAATTTATTTAACGGATTGATCGGTATTGCACTCAGTAGTCAGATGTACTCCAATTCCAAATTCATTGAGAATGCCTGGTCTATTGTTCGTGATTTTGCCAATTTGTTCCTCATTTTTATCCTCTTATTTATCGGAATCTCTATTATTCTGGGCCTACATATCGGAGGAGAAAGCCCAAAAAAAATGCTGGTATCCCTCATTATAATGGGGCTTTTAATAAACTTCAGTCTATTTTTCACCGAAGTGGTTATTGATACTTCAAATGTGTTAGGTCTCCTGTTTTACAACCAAATAACAGCCACTGCAAACTATGAGCCTATTATCCAAAACAGCATCACGGGTATAGATGAAAAGGATGTGTCAGGATCAATGATCCAAGCATTTAAGCCGCAAGCATTTAACGATCCTACTTTTTATGCGAGCTTGCGCACTCTCGATAGCAAGGGGAACAACACCGTTGACCCATCTATTACATTTACCTTTATCATCATCGTGGGTATCATACTTTTAGTGGCAGCATGGACTTTTTTTGTTGCAGGTTTAAGTTTCTTAGGAAGATTAGTTGGTCTATGGATTGCTATTATATTTGCACCGTTTGCATTTGTTACCTATATAGTTCCGAGTCTTCGACATATTGAAGGTATTGGTTTTGATAATTGGTTATCCACATTGATTGAAACAGCTTTTGCCGCACCAATTTTTATGTTTTTCATATACCTCATTAGTTTGATAACCAAAAACTCTTTCATAAGCAACTTTGATCCAACAAAGGAGACTACAATTTCTTTAAAAATATTATTCATCGTGATACCAATGATGATAATCATGATACTCCTTCTACAAGCACGAAAGTACGTCGAAAAAGCTTCTGGTCAACTCGGACAACTTGCAATTGCTGGTGGAAAATTAGCACTCGGTGCTGCTGGGGCGGTTGCATTTGGAACAGTTGCAAAGGCTGGAGTTCAGGGTATTGGAAGAATTGGTTCAAACATTGCCAATCGTCCTGCAATGGATAAACGTGATGGCGAAAGTAGAGCTGGATACTTCCTACGACGACAAGCCTCGTTATTGGGATACTACAAACCAGGAGGAAATAAAGAGAAAGGTAGTGGTGCAGGAGACAAGGCAAGTACCCCACCTGCTGCTGGTGAAAAAACAAATACCGCACCAGAAGGCGAACACCAGATACCAATCAACGATGCAGCAATCCGCAATCTATACGGTCCGGCATCCTCAACCGCCGCTCCAGGTACTGCACTTAATTACTCATTTACTCCAGCACAACGTGCTCTATTAATGGCAGATGGCAGACAGGTAACAGAGCCAGGAAGTTCAAGAGCAGGAGGCGGGCTTGGATCTGAAGCTGAAGCTATACGCCAGAGAAAACTTGCTGGTACAACCACCACAAATAATGCTGGGGCTCCACTACCAGGAACAGCATCTAACACAGGAGCACCTGGAGCCGCGGCACCAACAACAGCTGGCACAGCAGGAGGTGGTCATGGAGAGACAGGAGGCCATGGTGCTGGTACTACGAGTACAGGTAATCTCTCACTTAAAGACCGTGCAGCAATGGACAAAGGTCTTGCCATACCTAAAATTAAGGCAATGCAGTGGCTATCAAAAAGTAGTTTTGATGTTCGCAATACCAAACTAATGGGCCTTCTATCAAAAGCAATGGGTGTGAATTTTGGTAAGGGAACTGCCGGCGGCTATGAGGCATGGAGAAACCGACAGGTAGCAAAGAAACAAAAATTTGCTGACTCGCTCAAGATGTCTCATGCCGAAAAAGCATTACTTGATCGCACTAGACAAGAACTCAAAGACGAAGAAGAGAAAATCAGGCACGATATACAACACGCAGGAGATGTGGCAGGTAGAGATCAAAAGGATATCGACAAAGATATTCGACGAGAACTTGCTACTAATAGTAAGGTTGTTGGTTTAAGGGGACAAGTCCACTCACAAGAAAAAGTGGAAAAAAACAGAGCAAGAAATTACGCAAATATTGTAGATGGTGGCTGGGGGGCAGGAAAATGGGCTCGATCTGCTGGATTTTATCAAGAACATCACCTTGAAGCTGGTAATAAAATACGCTCTGGCGCACCAATTGATGCTGAGGCCTTGAAAAAAGTATTAGTGGGTGGTAGTAGTGGTGGAGGGGGTGGTCACGGAGGAGGCGGACATGGTGGCGGAGGAGGACATCACTAATAGATAAGTAAGTGGTACACTTATATAACACATGGATGAAGAAACAAAAAAAATAATAGAAGAGCAATTCGAAAATATGCCTGAGGATGTTCGACAAGCACTTATCTCCACAAATTGGACAATTGAACTTTCGAATATCATCAAAAAGTATGGCTTACATGCCGATCAAGCGGATATTCTTTTTAAAGAAACCGTATTGATACTTTTCGGATTAGCTCATCCCGGTGACTATCAAACAGAACTCGAAGAGCGGCTAAAAATCCCATCAGAGCGCGCAATCGCTATTGTAAATGATGTTAATGAACACATTATTTCCAAAATGCGACAATATTTAAAAGACGAGGAAGATGATGAAGAAGGAGAGAAAGTAGACCTCACCAACCAGAATCTCACTGACGAAGAAAAAGATGTGCTTGGACAATACAACGTGCTTCCCAAAAAAGTGCAGGATGCAATTAAATCAGAAAGCTTACCAAAAAAAATTCAAGATGCAGGGATAAAAAATCAGATTCCATCATCACAATTTGGTGATATTGAAACAGAAGTATCCATGGTACTTTTAGGACTCGAAGTTCCCGATAATCTTTATGTGAAGCTTATGGAGCGTATGAAAATACCTGAGGATAAAGCTCGCGCCCTCGCAAATGATTTGAGTGCAAGCATATTCGATCCAATCAAAGATTCTTTGAGTATTGCCACCTCACGAGAAAATGTTGTTTTTGAAAAAGAAGAAAATAAAGTGTTTGAAGACTCAGGTATTAGCATCATTAATGAGCAAGCGCCTGCACCACTTCCTCCAGAAAAACCAACTACACCACTACGATCGGGGATGGAGAAAACAATTCGAGATGATTTATTGGAAAAAATCGAACATCCACCAGCGACACCTACATCAGGTATATCAATTATTCAAGCAAAATTACAAGGAAATTTTTCTCTCCCCTCCGAAAAACGCGAGTATGTTCTCAAAAACTTATCGCGCGGTGGAGCAAAGCCAGCAAGCACCCCTATACCACCGAGTCCTCAAGCGGCACCAGCACCTGCGCCGAATGCAGCACGATCATCAGATCCATACCACGAACAAATCATACCTGAATAATCTACATAAAATACCATCAATACACATTGGTGGTATTTTGCTACAAGGTATTTTATTTATCGTGTATAATTAAAACATGCAGGCTCGTGTGCCACAATTTATCGACATACCCGATAAAATATTCGGTCCCTTCACATTCAAGCAATTCATCTATCTTGCTGGTGGTGGTGGTATTGCCTTTGTATTATATAAAGCATTCCCATTTGTTGTCGCGGTAATTCCAATACTTATTGTTCTTACACTTTCAATAATGCTCACGTTCTATAAGATAAACAATCAATCATTCATTGAAATACTTCAGGCTGCAATAAAATTTCAAACTCAAGGGAAACTCTATATTTGGAAAAAAAGTGGCAAGAAAAAAGCTCCAGTCACCGTCACTGCAAAAAAAGATGAGTCTATTGTTATACCACGACTTACCTCCAATAAACTTGATGATCTTTCATGGAGTTTGAACATTTTGGATTCGAATAGGGAACTATAATATATGTCAGTAAATGCAAAATCAACTCAAGAATTCGTGCCAATCAAGGAAGTACGCGACGGTGTCATACTTTTGAAAGATGGTGGCCTCCGTGCGGTACTTCTTGCTACATCAATCAACTTGTCACTCAAGGCGTATGATGAACAGAAGGCGATCATTATGAATTTTGAATCGTTTTTAAATACACTCGATTTTTCAACACAAATTGTAATTCAGTCTCGTCGTCTTGATATTCGTCCGTACATTCAAGTTCTTGAAAACAGAAAGCGCGAACAGTTTGAGCCACTTTTAAAAATACAAACACAGGAATATATTAATTTCATTAAGAAATTTACTGAGGATGTACACATTATGACGAAGAATTTCTATATTGTTGTTCCATATACTCAGGCGACACTTTCAACAAAAAAAGGGTTCATGAGTAGTATTTTCCCATTTCTCGGAAAGAAAAATGAAGCAGAAGCAAAACAAGAAGCAAAAGCTGATTTTGAAGAGAAGCGAATGGAATTGGAACAACGTATCTCTGTCATCTCACAAGGATTAAATCCAATTGGTGTTAAAATGAGAAAGCTTAAGTCTGATGAAGTGATCGAGCTCTTCTATAAGACATTCAATCCTGGAGAAATTAATACGCACATCAAACTTGAAGGGGAGCTCAATCAAGACAAAAAGACTGAGGGATAATATATATGAGTATTGTTGATACACTATTAGGAAAAAATAAAAAGGGTACGGCAAAAAATCCAATGATGCCAGTATTGCCGCAGGAAATTTACGATGCGGCAAATATGGAGCTCGTGGATGTTATCGCGCCATCTGCGCTAAAAGTAGAGCCGAAATCACTCAATCTGGGAGATAAAATTGCCCGCACGTTTTTTGTTATTTCATATCCATCGACCCTTACTGACAACTGGTTTTCACCGATTGTTAATCTCGATAAAGTCTTTGATGTATCAATATTTATTCATCCAATTGAAACAGCAAAGATACTCCGACAATTCCAGAAGAAAGTGGCTGAGGTACAAAGCCAGATCAGCACTCGTGAATCACGTGGACTCGTACGCGATCCGATGTTGGATAGTGCGTATCGAGACCTTGAATCTCTTCGTGACAGCTTGATGCAGGTTCAACAGCGAATGTTTGATGTTGGACTCTATATCACCATCTATGCAGACCAGTCAAAAGATCTCTTTGAGACCGAAAATGAAATAAAGTCGATTCTTGAAGCAAAACAAGTATTCTTAAAACCAGCACTCTTCCAACAAGAAGAGGGTTTGAAAAGTGTCATTCCGACGGGAACAGATATGTTGAATATCCATACAAAGATGAATTCAGAGCCACTATCACTCATTTTCCCATTCATCTCGTTTGACCTTACTTCGAATGACGGAATCCTCTACGGAATCAATCGTCACAACTCAAGTCTAATTATCTTCGATCGTTTCTCACTTGAAAACTACAACTCAATTATCTTTGCAAAATCTGGATCGGGAAAATCATACACAACCAAATTAGAAATTATTCGTACACTCATGTTCGATACGGAAGTTATTGTGATCGACCCAGAACGCGAATATGAATACTTGGCAGAGGCTATTGGAGGGCGTTACTTCAATATTTCTCTTTCATCAGATAACCATATCAATCCATTTGACCTACCTCCACCAGCCGAAGATGAAACAGCCCAGGATGTATTGCGATCAAAAATTATTACCTTGGTGGGACTCTTCCGTGTGCTTTTAGGTGGTCTCACTCCAGAAGAAGATGCAATTATCGACCGCGCCCTCTCAGAAACATATGCGATCAAAGACATCACTCCTGAATCTGATTTCACTAACATTGAGCCACCACTACTTTCAGATTTCGAAATGGTACTCTCTGGAATGGAGAACTCAGAATCATTAATACAACGCCTATCGAAATTCACCCATGGATCATGGGCATCATTCATCAACCAGCCTTCGAATGTAGATATCAATCGAAAATTCGTCGTGTTTTCTATTCGAGACATGGAAGAAGAGTTGAAGCCTGCTGCAATGTATATCATCACAAACTTCATCTGGACTGTCGTACGCAAGGACAGACGAAAGCGCCTGCTTGTTGTGGATGAGGCATGGTGGATGATGAAATCAGATGACACTGCGCAATTCCTTTACTCTATCGCAAAACGTGGCCGAAAATATTTCTTGGGACTCTGTACGGTGACTCAAGACGTGGCAGACTTCATGAAAAACCAGTACGGTGCGGCAATCGTCACCAACTCATCACTCCAACTTCTATTAAAACAATCACCGGCCTCTATCGACCTCCTGCAAAAGACGTTCAATCTCACTGATGAAGAAAAATATCTCCTATTGGAATGTGATCGAGGGGAGGGGATATTCTTTGCAGGACTAAAGCACGTAGCGATACGCGTCGTCGCATCATACACCGAGGACCAAATCGTCACTTCAGACCCAGGTCAAATCCTCGCAAACAAAAAAGAAAAGGAAGCTTTTGCAAACGCGGAACAAATGCAGCGTAGTAAAGAAGGCTCACTTATTGAGGCTGGAAACACTCAACCCGTAGCACCTCAAAACACACCCAATCAAAATATCCCAGCACCAACAACACAAGAAAATCCTCCAGTGCAAGCTATATAGAATACCGCCTTTGGTATTCCCCACGATACTCAATTAAATTTTTTGTTGCGTGATATAATATACTCAATGAATCGACGGATTCGAGTCTATGGTTTTAGAGTGTTTTTTTTACTTCTACTTATTGGTGGATCCTTTTTTGTTTCAAATGTCCGTGCTGCAGATATAATTAATGACAGTAATATAACGATACAACTAGACCCAAGTGCACCGGGACCATTTCAAGAAACAACCATTACATTGGTGAGCTACCTCGCTGATTTGAATCAAGCTAAAATCACCTGGCAACAGGACGGGAAAAAAGTACTATCTAATATCGGGGCAAAAAGCTTCTCTTTTACTACTAAAGATGTGGGAAGCACCACATCAATAACCGTTTTTATTGATATCTTAGGAAGCCCACTCATCACCAAACAACTTTCTGTAACACCAAATAACATCGACTTGTTGTGGGAGGCGACGGATTCATACGTGCCGCCGTTTTACGAAGGGAAGGCGCTTCCGACATCTCAAAGTAAAGTACGAGTTGTTGCTATCCCAAATACTAATATAGGTAGTGGGGGTATTTCACCAGGAAATTTTGTGTACCAGTGGAAACTAAACTTCGACCCTGATCAAGATCAGTCAGGTTATTCAAAAAATGCATTCATATATGCTAACAGCTTCCTGAATAAATCAGATACGATATCGGTAACAGCATCATCTACAAGCGGAGGGGGAAGCGCTGATGCTTCAATTGATATTCCAATAAACAATCCATTGATACTTTTTTATGAAAATAACCCTCTTTTGGGCCTCGATTTTTCAAAAGCGCTCAACAATGGCTTTGATGTTACCGGTCGTGATGCACGAATTGTCGCGGAACCATTCTTCTTCTCACCGAAAGACCCAACATCAAATGAATTAACATACACATGGACAATGAACAACAATCCTATTAATACACCATCGACACCGAACCAGATTGCATTCTCTCGTACAGCTGACCAAACCGGCCAAAGTCGGATCTCATTATCAATTGATAGTGTTACCAAGCTTTATTTGAGTGCACAATCATTCTTCTTGATTAATCTAAAATAATGAATAAATTATTTAAAACAATATTCATAGTAATACTTTTATCTTTTTCTTTTGGAATTTCAGCGACTACTCATGCCGCGTCAGAAGAACATGCGGGATCGCTTAATCCAAAGGGGGATGTCAACTCAGAACAAGAAGCAAGAACTAATTACAGAACGGATTTTCTTTATTGTGATATTACCAATTACAGCATATCTCCAAATGGCGATTCAAAAACAGATCCTCTGAACCCTCATATCGATGGTTCAATAGACTTTGACGGCGATACCTGGTATAGAGATCGTGACACACTATACAAAAACGGTGATCAGCCAAAAGTCCATATCCAGCTCACAGCCGATAAATGTAAAGGTCTCAACATATATATTGCCGTACACTCTCTTGTAGTTAGCGCGGGTCCATTAGGAAATCCTTTGGCACTCATATGGGGACCGATAAAGGTTGACTCCGATCATAGAGTTTTTGACTTATATGCGCAGGCGGGGGCAATGCAGGGTATTTTTGCAAATAGAAACTGCTTAAAAGAAGTATGGGGTGTATGGGATTGTAAATTTGACGTGCAGGTGCTTGCTGCAAATTATCAGTTTAGTAGCACTCATACTTCTTTAGTAATCTACGAGCCAGGAGTATTAGGGGAACCAAACTATCCGTCTCTTAATTATGATTGTAACGGGAGTTTCGCGGATATAGAATGTAAAGACGTCCCATGGAAAAAAATCACTCAAGATAGCCAGCTCTCGAGTGATACAATTATTCCTCTCGACCCCTCAAATCCCAACGGAAGTACAATCACTTATACCTACCTTCAACCATTACCAAATCCTGAAGGGGGTGGGAGTCTGAAAACATTCGATACATCAGACACATCATCTTTTGGTCATTATGTGACAATCATAGTTGAATTTATTATTGGGATCAGTGCTGTCCTCGCAGTACTTATGATTATTATTGGAGGTATTCAATACATGACCAGTGAACTCATTAGTAATAAAGAAGAGGCCAAAAGCCATATGACGGGTGCCATATTGGGACTTTTGATTGTTCTAGCTACTGTTGTGATCCTACAGACCATCAATCCAGATATATTGAATTTAAATTTACAAAAAAGCTTTCCACCAGACTCAGTACTAGACACTGGGGGTGACACACCTCCACCGCCAGCAAATGATAATAATAAAACGATGGTGTGTAAAAATCCTTCATATGAATCAGGGTCTACCTGGTTTGATGATAGCTCAACGAGACAACAGATTATTGCCCTCTTAAAAGATCCAAATATCATCAATAAAAGTAATTGTGCAACAGTAGGTCAAAGTAACTGCACAAGTGTCTATAACCTTGATTATTCTGGATTTGCAGCCTTAATAACCAAGGGTAATTTTAAGGCTGGTGATTTAATCATAACCGGAGGAACAGAGTGCTGGCTTCATCAAACCCATAAACCAGGAACTGGAATTATGGATTTAAGTGTAACTCCTGCGTTAAAGGCATATGTTGAGAAGGGTTTATTGACTCAAAAAGACTGGGATGGTGGCAAGGCTCCGATGTACACAGTCGGCACTACTCAATTTATATACGAAACAAAAGGTGGGCCTCACTATCACGTACGAAGATGGTAATATAGCACTATATGTCACGCGCAAAAATAATTACAATCATTATTCTCATAATTTTCGTCCTCTTCGGAGTTTATTTCTTCTTCAGTAATAAAGGAGGGAATGGAGGCTCTTCCACCGATTCTGGATTTAAGAGTTTCTTCCCATTTGGAAAACAAACTACAAATACAAACAACCAAACTACTCCATCAGATAGCACAACACCATCAGACACTACTCCGGTTGAAAATCCTCCTGTCGTACTTTCTTCTACAAGTAAACTACAACAACTCACCAATCGCTCGGTTGCGGGAATGCTCCCTGTTGAAGAAACACGTCTCTCAAAAGACCAACCAGTCGTTGATCCAAATGCACCAAAAGTATTCGGAGTAAAACCACCCGCACCAAAAACGGAAGTCGCAACAGCGGTACGATATATGGAGCGGGGGACTGCACATATTTTTGATATATTCCCCGACACCAAACAGGAGCTCCGCGTTTCCAATACCACCATTCCACGCATTCACGATGCCACGTTTGGCAAAGATGGCGCATCTGTCATCTTCCGATTCTTAGACACTGATAATACGACGATAAAGACCTACAGCGCACAAATAACTACCGCAAAAGATCTCACTCAAGGTACCGGGACACTAGATCTGCCACCACTTAAAGGAGCTTTTCTGGCAGATGACATACCGAATATAACAATATCAACCGACGGCACAAAAATGTTTTATCTATCCAAGTTCAATACTGGTGTTGTGGGAAACCTATCACTGCTCGATGGCACAAAAAAAACTACTGTGTTCGACTCAGCCTTTACTGATTGGTTGCCGCGCTTTGCCAATAGTCGCCAAGTACTCCTTGTATCAAAAGCATCAGGACTTGCTCTCGGCTCAGCGTATATTCTTGATACTCAGACAAAAACCTACGGAAATATTCTCTCGGGTGTCACTGGACTTACGGGGCTTCTCTCTCCTGACAACAAACTGTTCCTATATGCGGTAGGAGGAACAGGGAAAATGGATTTGAATTTAATTACTGTAAGTTCAAAAACAAATACAGGTTTAAATATATCTACTCTTCCAGAAAAGTGTGTGTGGACAAAAGACAGTAAAACAATCTACTGCGCGGTACCAAAACAATTACTTCAAAATTCTATTTACCCAGATGCGTGGTATCAAGGTCTTGAATCATGGAGTGACTCACTATATAAAATCGATGTAAAAAGTGGCCAAGTGCAGATGATCGAGCCACTCTCGGTAGGGGACGGAATTGATGCGACAAACCTCGAATTGAATGTGAAAGAAAACTATCTTGTATTTATCAATAAAAAGGATTCAACACTGTGGAGTTTCGATCTTACTCCAGCAGCAACCGGTACAGGAAAAACACAATAAATGAAAAGCTAAATAAAAAATACCCTGCTTATGGCAGGGTATTTTTTATTGTTCAATGTATTTCACCACAACTCGTCGATCTCTTCCTTCTCCGACTGATTCTGTTTTGATATTAGGGACATTTTGTAAAAATGTATGCACAACCTTTCGTTCATAGGCACTCATTGGATCAATTTCAACACTTGATTTGAAAAATTTTGCTCGTTCAGCCATCATATGGGCGATCGTCTTTAAATTATCATTCTTCTTTTTTTGATACTCATTTACATCAATCGTAACATCAGGCATCACTTCACCTTCTACTGCAGCGCCATCAATGAGCTTTTTAGCGAGGTGATTGAGTGCCATGAGCGATTCACCCTCTCGTCCCAAAAAGAGGTGTGGTTCATTGGTTTTAACACTAAACCACATACTGCCGTCATCAGCATTAAAAACACTCGAAACCTCTTCCACATGGAAGCTCGTCTTTTCAAGAAGTTCTTTGACTATGGTATTTATTTTATCTGTTTGCATATTAGTTTATATCTTAGTTACATTCGCAAGCATCTTTCTACGAACTACGCGCTCTTGAATGATGCTAAACATATTACTCGTGATCAAATAAAGTGCAACTGCAGCTTTATATTGGTAGGCGATGTATGTGATGAGGAGGGGAATTGTATATTGCATTTGCTTCGTCATATTCTTACCAAGCTCTTCACCAAATGAAGTTTTCTTTTCTGTAACTACAATTTCTTTTGGTTTTGGTACGATATTTTTATTCATCATCCACAACTGAAAGGCCTGTACACCACCAGCAATAACCGCAAGGAAAATATTTTTTGCATCAAGATTTATAAAACCAAACAAGTGCATACTGAAATTTGAAGGGAAGTGCACAAATGAGTAGAGCGGATCGGTATGCGCGGCAAGCGAACGAAATACAAAATACAATGCAACAATGATCGGAAATTGAAGCAGGGTAGGGAGGCATCCAGAAAATGGGCTAACTCCATGCTCTTTGTAGAGTGCCATGGTTTGGTTTGCCTGTTCTTTTTTGTCAGGATACTTGGCTTTTATTTTTTCAATCTCTGGTTCAAGCTTCTTGAGCTCAGTCTGACTTTTGATTGATTTCTGAGAAAGAGGGAAGATAATAAACTTCACGAGAACAGTGAGAATGATGACCGCGAGGCCAACATCACCTCCCGGCATTATCCCCGTAATAAAAATAAGCGCATTGTATAATGGCTTATAAAAAATAGTGATCCAAAGTGCGTGCATTCGCTCATTCTATCTCGCTTAGCACAATAAATCAACGTTGCCGTAAAATTATTAAATGGTCTGTTATAAAAGAGGGTCGTAATGATTTTTCTGCCATGGATGACATCGAGAAATTCGGCGTAATCCAAGCCCCACCCCTTTGATTGAGCCGTATTTTTGAATAGCTAAAATCATATATTCTGAGCACCTTGGGGTGAAAACACAGCTCGTTCCACGGGTCAGACCTAGTTTCCGGGGAAGACCCTGATCTGGAGAGAGGATTTTTTGATATACCTTTATAAGGAAAATGAGTATTTGCTTCATTTTTAAGTGTTTTTTGTTTATTACTTCAAAAGTCGGGCAGAGGTAAGGAGTTGTTTTATTTCTCCTTGAATTTCAAGGAATGTAAGTTTTTCAGCCCCTTTTTTAAAGAAAAAGAGCGCTTTGACTGGGGGGAGAGCCCCCACATAGGACTCTATAGCAGAATAGCCTTTCCTTCTAAGGGTATTTCTAGAAATAGCGCTCTTGGATACCGCCTTTGGTACCACAAAGGAGAAGGTGGGGATATCCTTGGGGATAAAGGTATATCTTAGAGATATGTGTTGATTTGTAAGGCTTTTTCCAGCTTGAAGTGCCTCGGTGAATGAGGTTTTAGTGTTTCTATTTTTTTTGGGCAACATAGCCTAGACAGTGAGCTTTTTTCGGCCCTTTTGGCGACGGCGCTTGAGAGTATTTCGGCCGTTCTTAGATCGGCTGCGGACGAGAAATCCGTGTGTAGTCTTTCTTTTTCGCTTTTTTGGTTTATATGTTTGAGACATAGTATTTTATAAATCGAAATATGACGTGTAGGCTTGCTTACTGCGTACCCACCACGTATACTGTCGGTAATTAATCTGTAGGTGGAGTGTATACTATTATTTAAAATAAATCAACTGAACTCTTGCACAGATACGATAGCTGTGTTCTGGGGATAAGAAATCCCTTTATAATATAGACATATTTTCGTTTTGCACAGATTATTCACATACTTAGACTCTTTTTTAAATTTTATATTTAATCGGTAAAGACTATAATGGCACTATAAAATAAAACATATGGTTGACACAAAACAACTTTGGGATAATTGCCTTTCAGAAATAGAAGTCGCGGTATCAAAGCCAAACTTCAGCACGTGGTTTAAAAACACACATATATTTAAGGAAGAGGGAGGTACTGTATACGTGGGAGTTCCAAACGAATTCGTACGCGACTGGCTTTCTAATAAATATCATAAGCTTATTCTAAAAACACTGACGGCTTTTTCTGATTCAATTCGTGGAGTTACTTTTGTAATTACCAAAAACACCCCTCAATCTGATAAAAAGAGCAACCAAGATCAACCAGTCAGTCTCAATAAAGAACTTCCACTCCAAGATCTCTATATAAACAAAGAGGATAATTTAAACCCTCGATATGTATTTGATACCTTTATTGTCGGTCCATTCAATGAATTAGCGTATGCGGCTTCCCAGGCTATCATTAACAAGCCTGGTGCTGTTTATAATCCACTCTTCATCTATGGAGGCACAGGACTCGGTAAAACCCACCTAATCCAAGCAATGGGGAACGCTATTAAAAATAGGTACCCAGACAAGAAGGTGCACTATATTACACTTGAAAAATTCGCGATTGACTATGTGAACTCAGTGCAAAGCAATAAACCAAACATCTTTAAAGAGAAATATCGTAAATATGACGTCATCATCATGGATGATATTCAATTCCTCTCTGGAAAAGAAAGAACTCAGGAAGAATTATTCCATTTGTTTAATACCTTATATGAAAATAATAAGCAGATTATCTTCTCATCTGATAAACACCCAAACTATATTCCAGGACTCGAAGATCGTTTAAAATCTCGATTTTCCCAAGGAATGATTGTTGATATTAGTGAACCAGAGTATGAATCACGTATCGCAATCTTGCGAGCCAAACTAAGAGACGCTAATGTGTCTCTTACAGATGAAGTTGTGTCTTATATCGCATCATCAATTCAAGGCAATGTCCGTGAACTCGAGGGGAGTCTAAATGTTGTTATTATGCAGGCTCAATTGAAAAATAAGCCTTTTTCATTAGCTGAAGTAAAAGGACTTATAAAAAACAATATAAAACCTAAGAAAAATGTTGCTATTAAAGATGTAGTGAAGGCGATTGCTGACTTTTATAATATTGAAGAAGCAATTGTGTATGAAAAGACTCGTCGAAAAGAAATTGTGAAGGCACGACAAATGATTATGTATGTACTTCGTGAAGATTTTAATGTTTCATACCCACTCATTGGACAAAAACTAGGAGGGAAGGATCACACAACAGTTATTCACTCATTTGAAAAAATTAAAAATGATTTAAAAAACAACCCAACACTCACTGGAGAGCTGGAACAGATTCGTGTGTTGTTTAAATGATGTGAATAACGATGTGGATATTAATAGATAATGTGTGGGGAGATTGTGAGTTAGTGTAGTAAAAGAGGTAGTGGTAAAAATTTTTTAAAATAGTTATCCTTTGTTAAATTTTTTATTCACAGGTAGTTGATTTAAAAAACTGATTAAAACACTTACATATAAAGGATTTATAAATCTTATCCACATATCCACACCACTAGTAATTATAGTAAGTATTTAATAAGAAAAGATACATATGAAAGTAGAATGCCTTGTTGAAAAACTAAAGAGTGCCGCAGTTATCTGTGAACGAAGTGCTGGTAAGAATTTATCATTACCAATTCTTTCATCTGTGTTAATTATTGCGAGTGGTAAATCATTGAAATTGCGAGCAACTAATTTAAGTCTTGGAGTGGAGATAGAGATACCAGCGAAGGTTACTCAAGAAGGGATTGCTGTTGTGAAGGCGGATATATTTAATAATATGCTTTCATCTATTAATTCAAATCAGAATATTGATCTTGAGCTTGTGAATGATAATCTTCTTATTAAAACAAAACAAAACACTATACTCCTTAAAAGCACTCCATCTGATGATTTTCCAACAATACCAATGGTTGAAGGTTCTCAAATAGAAATACCCGCTAAAAAAATACTAGAAGCAATTAAAAGTGTTTATTTTAGTGCTTCTATTTCTGATATTCGCCCTGAAACAAATAGTGTGTACGTGTACGGGGAAGATGATATGTTGATCTGTGTCGCAACAGATTCATTTAGACTTGCTGAAAAGCGAGTTAAGATTAAGAATATAGCTATTTCTCCAATTTTAATACCACTCAAGAATACAATTGAAATTATTCGTATTTTAGAAAACTGTTCAGGGGATATTGTATTAACAACAAACAAAAATCAACTCTCAATTTCATATAATGGAACCTATATCACCTCACGGCTTGTTGACGGAATATTTCCTGACTATAAGCAGATTATTCCAAAAGAACACACTACAGAAGTTGTGGTATTAAAGCAGGATATTATATCAGCACTCAAACTTGCTAATATTTTTTCTGATAAATTCAATCAAGTAAATATGACTGTGTCGCCAATAAAGAAAATTTTTGAAATAAATACAAAAAATAATGATGTTGGAGAAAATAAGACAAAAATAGATGGTGCACTTACTGGAGAAACAGTTGAAGTTAGTTTTAACTATAAATATTTGTTTGATGCATTCATACCAATCAGTCAGGATAGTGTAAATTTGGAGTTTAACGGTGCCAACAAGCCTGTTGTGATACAAGGAGGCGGGGATATGTCATTTACCTACCTTATTATGCCTATAAACAAGTAATAGGAGTTTGTATGTCTACTACAGACTATACTCTATGAAAAAAATATCAGATTTTTTTGGTAAATTTCAAATACACCTTGCTTCAAATGAAGAGGTGATCACTGTTGTTTTGCAAACTCTTAAAGAAATACTCCACAGTGATTTTACAAAAGAAGAAATTCATATAAAAAATGGAACACTTACAGTGATTGGAAGTCCACTTATGAAAAATGAGATCTTTATGAAAAAAGATCTCATTTTACAATCTGCGAATAAATTATTGTCACCTAAAAAACAACTCAAAAATATAAACTAAGATGTTACGGTGAAAGTTGTCTCACTTTGGTCACTATTTAACACACTATCATACCCAACAACCTTAAGTGTATTCACTTCTTGGATATTGGTTACATTTGCGGGGTTGAAATTAAAGATAAAGGGCGCATCTGTCTTTGTTCCCACATATTCATTATTAACAAAGACATCAAATTTTTTAAGTGGGTAATTTCCTGTCTCAGTAACTGCAACTGAAATTGTTGATTGTTTGCTAAATGTTTGGTTTTGAGTTGGGGATTGGAGAGAAACTTTCGGCATATTTTGTGCCGTGTGCACATCGTCCACTCCTTGTGGTTTATCCGCGGGAGTTATTATTGGATATTGCCCCGCGTGAGCTGCCCACCATTTCTGAACTGGGATTTCCCAACGTTCATATTGTGGATCGTCACTTGGATTTGATGGTGGTGCTCCCAGGGGATTCTTCTTATCAACCCAATAAAGGATATCGTGCACATTTGTGATTACCTTCTCTTCCTGTGTTTCTTTTGGTGTAAGACTTGTTGCGAGTTTGCCTGAAATTTTATCAACAATAAAACTATCATTTCCTTGCCAGAGACCACGTAGCACGGGTTTTATTGTGTCATCAATCGGTGCTGGTGGCTCAAAGGGTTCATTACTTGTATTTGCGAGTGCGAGCGTCATGAATTTATGCCATATTGGTGCAGCAAGTGTTGATCCTCCACCTTTTGTCGGGGTATTGTCGTTGTTACCTGCCCACACACCAGTGACGAGTGATGGTGTGAATCCAATTGTCCACCCATCTTTAAAGTTGTTGGTGGTACCTGTTTTTGCTGCGGCGGTATGACCATCAATCACTAAATCTCCATGTGGTTTAAATGTTGGAACACGAGCTTTATCATCTGATAGTACATCTGAGATAAGTAACGCAGTATTTTTACTCAAAACCTCCTGTCCTTCTGGTTGGTATTCTTCAAGTACTTTTCCTGTGTTGTCTTCAACACGCAATATCGATACATACGGATGATGCACACCACCTGCCGCAAAAGTTCCATAGGCTGAGGTCATATCAAGCAGGGAAACTTCTCCACCTCCGATTACCAGTGTTAATCCATATTGATTCTGGTCACCTAAACTCTGTATTCCCATATCTCGTGCTGTTTTGATTGCATTATTGATACCGACGAGGTAAAAGAGTTTAATTGCTGGAATATTGATTGATTGTGCGAGTGCATTTCGAAGTGTCATTGGTCCACGGAATGCACTATCGAAGTTTTGTGGCATATAACAATCAGATTGATTATATCCAGGCATTGCAACACCTTCGGGGGTACAGGTTGTTTGAAATTCTGTTGGAACATCGAATAACACCGTATCTGGTGTATATCCCATATTAAACGCAGTGGCATAGATGAATGGTTTAAATGAAGATCCTGGTTGGCGGTGGGCGAGTGCTACATTAAAATTTCCATCAATGTTTTTATCGAAATAATTTCGTGATCCAACCATTGCAAGTATCTGCCCAGTTTTTGGGTCAATGGATACAAGTGACGCATTGCTTGCATTTGAGTTCTTTTCATTAATCAAAGCCTGATCGAGCACTGTTTTTTCTGCTTCTTGTTGGAGATTGTAATCGAGTGTTGTTGTGACTTTAAGTCCTCCAGATTCAACCATATCTTTACCATATTTTTGTTCCAAGTAGTCTTTTACAAAGAGCACAAAGTGTGGAGCTAAAATACCTGTAGATTCTTGGGGTTTAAAAACAACCTTCTCGGAGATCGCTGCTTTATATTCTTTATCAGTGATATATCCAAGCTCCTTCATTCGTCCTAGCACAGTATTTTTACGAGCATCAAGATCGCTCTTATATTTTCCATATGGAGAGTAGTGTGTCGGAGCTTTTGGAATAGAGGCAACATAGGCAGCTTCGGCTAAGGTCATATCTTTCGGTTCTTTTCCGAAGAATACTTTTGCGGCCTCTTCAACCCCGTAAATATTACCTCCGTATGGATTTTCGTTGAGATATATAGCTAAAATCTGGTCTTTGGTTAGTACTTGTTCAATTTTAATAGCCAACACCCACTCTTTTAATTTTCGGGTCAGTGTTTTATCACTTGTGAGTAATGTATTCTTAATGATTTGCTGGGTGATTGTTGACCCTCCTTGAGAGAGGTGACCTTTGAGAATATTAGTGAAAAATGCACGCAAAATGGCTTTAGGTTGAATTCCGCCGTGCTGATAAAATCCATCATCTTCGATTGCCACAGTTGCATTCTTTATATAGGTGCCCATATCCTCAAACGGTATATCTGTACGCTTGATGTCGTTATGAATGTCATACAAAGGCACTTGCCCGGTACGATCGTATATCTTGGTTGAATTTACAACCGTGCGTGCGTCAAAAGACTTGAAATCAGGCACCCGAATAGTCCCGAGCCAGATAATGACTCCGGCTAAGGTGAGGATTCCGATACTTATTACTAAGAGTAATGCTTTGATAAATGTTTTTTTAGAAAATGGCAATGTCATAAATTAAATCATACCATAAAAGACGTACCGCCAAGGACAAAATTACCAAAGTATGGTAGAGTTGTCGGTATGAATCCGTATGGTTTTATATGGATTTGTAGAGATAAACAGCAATATGAAAAATAACGATACAAACATAAAAGAACTCTTAAGTCGTGCGGTCGGCGCCTTTGTTGACCCTGAAGGACTTTTTGAAAAGAAACTCAAAGAGAACCCAGAGAAAGTTATCATAAAATTGGGTTTTGATCCAACTAAACCAGATATTCACCTAGGTCATGCGGTCGTTCTTCGTAAACTACGTGCATTTCAAGATCTTGGGTGCAAGGTGGTATTTTTAGTAGGGGATTATACGGCGCAAATCGGTGATCCCACAGGCAAGAGTGCGGTTCGTCCTGATCTTGAACAGATGGAAGTCGACAAAAACGCAGCGACCTATATTGAACAGGTGGGTAAAATTTTACGTACTGATCCAGGAGTGTTTTCATGGATTCGAAATTCTGATTGGTACTATGGGCCGACGGATATTGTCCCAGATCCTCGAGTAACCTCAATCAACATTGAAACAAAAAAAGAAGATGGTTTCGCTGAAAAAATAACCATTCCAACAAATTCATTTTTAGGCAAGGCTATTTTTTATGAGGAAACTCGAATGCAGAAGACACATTTAAAACTTCCCAATGTGGCAAACGTCACCTTGAAAGGATTACTTTGGACAATGAAGCATATAACCCACGCACAACTCATTGAGCGTGATATGTTCCAGGATCGGCTTCAGAATAACCAAGAACTCTACATGCATGAGATGCTCTACCCAATCCTTCAAGGTATTGATTCTTTAATGATTCACCACATCTATGGTGGCTGTGATCTTGAAATTGGTGGTACTGATCAACACTTCAATATGTTGATGGGACGCAATGTCATGCGCGCAAACAATGTTCCACCACAGGCAGTACTCTCCTTCAAACTTCTTGAAGGCACTGATGGAAAAGAAAAAATGTCCAAGAGTTTGGATAATTATATTGCAATCAACGACACTCCAGAAGATATGTATGGGAAAGTTATGTCGATACCAGATAGTTCTATTGCGAATTACTTTGAGCTCTGTACCTATACACCACTTGCTGATGTCGAGGATATTAAAAAGGAAATTGAAAAAAGTAAAGTAAATCCACGTGATTTAAAAATGCGTCTCGGGCGAGAAATTGTTGCAGTGTATCACGGTGATAAAAAAGCCCATGAAGCTGAAGCAGTTTTTGTGAATGTATTTCAAAAAAAAGAATTGCCGGAAAATATTGAATCAATTACGGTAACCTCGGGCGCATCTCTCGTCGATGTTGCACTTGAGAATAATATTGTCGAATCTAAAACAGAAATACGTCGACTCATTGAAGACGGTGCAGTGAAGGAAATAGATGCCGACGGTGGTGAACAAAAAATTACCGATACTGGGTACAAGATTGAAAAAGAAATAACACTAAAAATAGGGAAGCGACGATTTGTAAAATTCTCTCCAAAATAAAAAAACACCCGGCATTGGCCGGGTGTTTTTTTATTATTTATATGAAACCTTCCTCTTCACCAAATTCTTCGTCGTCATCGAAAGTTTCTCCGATATCTACATCCTCATCTTCAAGGGGATCTACATCCTCAGCATCATCAGTGCCTAGAAACAGATCATCCTCAGTATCCATAGTCATTAATTCGTCTTCGTCGGTGTAACTCATAGTGTAAAAATAATTATTAAACGACCTTATAAAATGTGTTTTGGGTCATATTTTGAGCCCCCTGAAAACACTATATTTTTCTGGTTTTTTATTTTTATCAAAAAGCTTTTATCTTTGCAAGAGGGAGGCCTGTATTCTGGGGATAACTTGTGGGTTACTTTTTGAAAATGAAAATAATTATAACGAACGTTCATGCGCGAATGCTGTCAGCCCCACTGCGATTGCATCTATTTCATCATCTATTTGTTTTTTTTCTGGAAGTACAATCAACCGCTTTACCATTTTACGGACATCTTCTTTATCAGCACGACCATAGCTTGCCACCGCAATTTTAATCTGGAGCGGTGTAAATTCCCGAATGCCAAGATTATTGCGCGAGGCTTCATAGATAATAACCCCACGAGCCTCTGAGACACCCATGACGGTTTTCTGGTTGGTGGTCATGAAGAGTGTTTCTATTGCGAGTAGGTCAGGTTTATATTTTTTTATGAGCCGAGCAACTTCTGTTCCGATTAAAAAAATGCGCTCGGATAGCGTCAGTTTACTACTTGTTTGAAAGCAGTCTGAATACATAAGCACTTCTTTTTTGCCTTGTTCCTTTTCAAGTACAGCAACTCCAAGTCTGTCATACCCTGGGTCTATGGCAAGTATTTTCATATACAATTATTCTGCATTAGTGAACACATCTTGCACTTCATCATTTTCCTCAAGTTCATCAACGATACTATCTAGTTTTGCGAGATCTTCATCAGAGAGGGGGATTGTTGTCGTTGGATTCCAGGTGAATCCGTGATCATTTTTTTCATGTGCAAATGCCCAGGCAACAGAACCAATCGCACCAAGGGTCGCATTGTTTTTTGAAAGAATATGTTTTATTTCTTGGGCTGCCTTGTTTCTGTTGTCGGTGAGCGCCTCGATAATAATACCGACGCCTCCTGGTCCGTAGGCCTCATACATTATTTTTTCCATATGAGCTCCGGGTTCAGATGCTTTTTTGATAGCTCGCTCAATCGTATCGTTCGGCATATTTGCAGCACGGGCTTTTTCAATTGCCGCACGAAGTGCTGGAGCTGTCTTATCTCCTTTTGCGAGCTTTGCTTCAGTAGCAATTTGTCGGCCAAATTTTGAAAAGATCTTACTTTTCTTAGCATCGGTAACACCCTTCTGTCGTTTTATTTGACTCCATTTATTATGTCCTGACATAGAGACAGTTTAATGTTAAAACATGAAAGTATCAAGAGAAAGGAGGTAGTATTGACTTTTATCCAATTAATAAGTATAATATAACAAACATTTTAAAACGTATTATATGAAAAAAACCTATCAGCTGATATTATTCAGCACTATTGTATTTATGTCTTCTTGTATTACAGAAAAGGAAGAACTATCAGAAATTCTAACTGAAAAAGGTGTTGTCGTGGATCTTGTCTACACCCCTAAAAATCATGGCAGTGATCTTGGTGTCGGAATCACGACCGGAGGAGACCTCTCCTTTACTCCAGTGGATGTAAATATTCCTGAAAAATATGCTGTTGTTTTTAAATGCCACGATCATAATGCTAAATTTGTGATTCAAAATAATCAACAAAAAGCCAATGAAATGTGGCATCGGCTGACAGAGCATCAAGAGGTGGTGATTTCTTACCGCAAAGTATTTAATGTTACTTATGACGGGGACAAGGAAATTAAAAGAGACCTGAAGGATTTGCAATTCGTTGATGCGAAATAGTTTTTTAAGTCAAATAAGTTTATTAACAGGGTTCGTTATTTTTAGCGAGCCCTGTTTTTATATGAGTTTTTCCTGTTTTGGTTCCGGAAAATCAAAACCCAAATGTTCATATGCTGTTCTCGTTGCAATTCTTCCACGAGGCGTTCGTTCGAGTAGCCCTCGCTGTATCAGATATGGTTCCGTTACTTCTTCGATGGTTGCTTCTTCTTCTGATGTTGCAGCGGCGATGGTACCTAAGCCAACTGGGCCACCATTGAATTTTTCAATAATCGTTTTGAGCACATTACGATCTGATTCAGAGAGGCCAAGCTCATCGATTCCCAAAAGTGAAAGCGCAAGGAAGACTGTCTTCTTATCCAAATCTTTTTTATGAACCTGCGCGTAGTCTCGACAGCGTTTTAAAAAGTAGTTTGCGGTACGTGGAGTGAATCGAGAACGTTTTGCAATTTCTTCGAGCGCATATTCATCTACACTGATTCCTAATATCTTTGCACTACGCGCGACGATTTTTTTTATTTCATCTTCAGAATAAAATTCCAAGCGGAACACTCCTCCACCAAATCGAGAGCGAAGTGGGGAAGAGAGGAGGGCAATGCGTGTTGTCGCTGCAATTAATGTAAATGGAGGGAGCTCGAGTTGTATCGTTCGTGCCGATGGACCTTTTCCGATAATGATATCAAGTACACCGGATTCCATTGCGGGGTAGAGTACTTCTTCCACCATTTTATTTAACCGGTGTATCTCATCAATAAAAATAATATCACCTGGCGAGAGGTTTGTGAGGATTGAGGCAAGATCTCCCACCTTTTCAATTGCAGGACCCGAAGTAATTTTTATCTGACGGCCCGTTTCTTTAGCAATCAAATGTGCGAGTGTTGTTTTACCCAAGCCCGGTGGGCCATAAAAAAGGATATGTTCCGCTGGGTGATTGCGTTCCTTGGCTGCTTGCAGGAGGATTCGTAGGTTTTCCTTGATTGTTTCTTGGCCAATGTACTCGTCCCAGGCTCCGGGGCGGAGGGTTTGGTCGAGAAATAGATCATCATTCTTTTCAGTTTTAATATCTTTTGATTCCATTGTATAAAACCCTCTGAACCCTTATTTTTTAGTCTGTTTTTTGTAATTTACACCAAATGAGCAGTGTTTTTTAGAAAACATTACGGAGGCTGACGAGCCGAGTATAGAAAATCTAAAGCCTTAGATTATTCGCGTTTTCTAAAAGAACACCCGAATAGCCCTTGACTTTATATTTAGTGTATGCTATACTATCTGCAAATATATTTCGCCAACACTATTATAGCATTTATTTAGAGGGTTTTTTAAGTAAAAAACCTATACACAGTTTCTCCACAGGATAACCCACAGATTTGACTTGGTGTCTCTTGTGTCTTGTATATAATTCTATCTGCACGCACTTTGAATTGAAAAGAGGGAATAAATCTCTAAGCAATCAGCCGTTCGGCTCTAGGCGCCTACTAAGGACGTTTTGGTCATGTTTACATGTACTGGTGCTATCCTCGGTCTTCGTTTTACTTTCGGAGTTTACTTTGAAAGGATTGTTTAGAGATTTATCTTCTCTTTCTCCACAAAATAAAAAATCCCCATATGGGGATTTTTTATTTTTTTACTCTTCAGTTAATACCACTACTCCTTCGAGTTCTTCGAGTGAGGTGACACCTTTCATGACTTTAATCACCCCATCTTCTTTCATATCAAGAATTCCTTGTTTTCTCGCAACACGTTTAATCTCTCGCTCTGATGGATTTTCTGGAATTATTTTTTCAATATTCTCATCAGTATAAATTGCTTCAAATACTCCGATCTGGCCTTTATATCCTAAGTTGTTACATTTCTCGCATCCAACTGGTCCCCACATTTCTATTTCCTGATCTTTGTTTACTCCATAAAAAGATAAATCTTTACCATCTGCAGCTGCATCATCAAGCACCTTTTTCATGCGTGCGCGTTCTTCATCAGTCGGAACTTTTTTCTGTTTGCAATTTACGCAAAGTTTTCGCACGAGTCGTTGTGCCATTGAAAGTGAAAGTGCTGAAACAAGAATCTTTGGATTTATTTTAAGTTCAATCAATCGAGGGATCACTCCGGCCGCGTTGTTGGTATGGAGTGTTGAGAAGAAGAGGTGACCGGTGAGTGCTGATTCCACGGCAATCTTTGCTGTTTCGTCGTCGCGGATTTCTCCCACCATGATTACATCTGGATCTTGTCGTAACACTGAGCGGAGACCATCCAAGAATGTGTATCCTTTTGTTTCTTCTACTTGCGTCTGAGTAATACCTGCTAAATGATATTCGATTGGGTCTTCAATGGTGATGATTTTGATTTCTGGAGAATAAATTCGTCGTAAAAAAGCATAGAGTGTCGTGGTTTTACCAGATCCAGTCGGACCAGTCACCAAGATCATTCCATTTGGTTTCTTAATTTCTCGCTGTATCACTTCGAATAATTTTGGTTCAATACCGAGCTCTTCAAGTTTTACCTTAATTGCTTTTGGATTCAATATTCGCATGACGATTGACTCACCGTACGCTCCTGGAATGAGAGAGGTACGCATACTAATCTCATCTTCTTTTATAAAAATTGAAAAGCGGCCGTCTTGTGCATTCTTGTCGGTGGTTATTTTCATTCCTGAGAGGAGTTTGATTCGTGAATCAAGTAAGTGAAATACATCGTGACCGAAGTGCATTACATCTTGTAGATATCCATCGAGACGGAATCGTAGACGCACATCCTTCTCTTCAGGTTCAATGTGCACATCAGATGCATTGAGTGCGATTGCGCCAGCTAAAATGATTTCAAGCATACGCGAAATCTTATGCACTTTTTTATCTTGAGCCGCTGCTTCAATAACTTTTTCAACATCTTGAAATGTTTTAATCTGTTCACCGAGGGAAAGTAGTGTGTCTCCGGAAACATCAAGACCGCCGACACGTGATTGTTCTGCCTGTGAGAGTTCTTTATAACGCTCCCAAACTTTTGCCAAGCTCGCATTCGAAGCCATGAAAAGAATCGGGGTGTATCCTTTTTCAGTCAGTTCATTTTTGAGTGCCAATACTTCTGGTTGTTCTGGGGCGCGTACTGCGATGTGAATTTTTTTACCGAGTATTTTAAATGGAGCGACACCGATTTTTTTGGCGAGTTCTTCTGGTACGACACGCAATGCTTCATTTTCGACGATGACGGTAGAGAGATCCGCGTAGGGAACACCATACTTTACTTGTGCGAGTGTTGCCACGAGTTCTTCCTCCTCTCTTTTCTTGAAATCTTCAAGTTGTTTCTGCTCTTTTTCTTCATCAAAGGGGATCATATATGCACTATAGTAACTTTTTTTGCTTCTAAAAACAATATTTTTACCTTTATTTTTATGGATTTTAGGCTCATTTGAGGTTTATTGAAGTACTTGACATTTGTCTCTAAAGATGATATACTACACACAGTTCTTAACATAATGTTATTTTCCCGGCTGCCGCCTGGAAATCTATATACTGACAAACCTTTAAACCGTAACGAAATGAAAAAGTACATTATTCTGTTCATTAACATGCTCCTGCTACATGCTGGAGCTCAAGCGCAATTAACTAGAAGCGAAGCTTCAGGGGTTGCTAACTATTTACCACATGCTGACTTATCAGTGATGGGCCATGGATTTTTTGACAAGAGGGAACACTCCATCAAGGAGATCTTTACTGCCGAAGAAAAAATGCGTCTCAACAATGATGCATCAGCACTGCTTGTAGATAAAGCTGGTGTGCGTGTACCACAACGTTTGTATGAAGATGCAAATGTTGCCATTCTTAATTTTTACTTTGATTTTTATCAAGTAAAAATGACTGATGGATCACAGTTCCATGTTACCAGCAAGAATATCTCTCGGATGACTAGTGCAAGTACTATTAAAACCTTAAATGTTGATTCAGTTCTTACTACAAGAGTAAGTCCTGACATGAACAAGGTTGAATGGTATGTACGTGCAATTCGTCCAGGTGAGAAATTCTTAGCATTAGACCTTTCGAGGCTTCCAGAAGTTTCGGGTACCTATCCGATAATTTATTGGAAATCAAATCTCTGTGTTAATCCTAATGTTCCACTCCTTCAGAGTGAACGGATAGAAGAGAAACGCAGTGATGCTGATGAAGGTGGTAGAGAAATTACCCCAGAGGAACAACCAGAAGAACAAAGGCAAGAAAAAGTTATTGAAAAAGTGTATGAATATGAATACATCAATGACTATTACACTCCTGGGTATCTTCCAATTGTTTCATACATGCCGTCCGTATCTTACGGAGTTGGTATGTACATGGCTCCGATGATTCAAGAATCACAACCATGCTGCTGTGGTGGTTCGACTATTGTTAACAATAATTCGTATGTAAACAATACGACGATTGTTAATCCAAGACCTGATCCAAATCCCAAACCAAAAGATGATGGTGGTCCTACAAAAGGCCCAAACGGTGACGGAGGTCCCGTAAAAGGTCCCAATGGTGGAACAAGTCTTACTGATGGAACTGGTGATAAGGGAAGCAACGGCCAAGGCGATGGTGGTCCAAACAAGGGTGGTAATCGTATGTCCGATCCATCCAAGGGAGGAAATGATTATCGCAGTGGACGTACTGCTCAAGTACAAGGAACTACTGATGCCACTAAACAGGCACGCACAAATTCCAGTACTGATGAGTATCGTCACCCAGACCGTACTGCGATGACTCGTGCAAACGATAAAACCCAAATGCAGCCCACTAGAAATAATGGAGCACAAGGGTCAAATCGTACCGAACAACAAAATTCTGGTACACGTAGTTATCACAGCCCCGCAAATCAGCCTGGTAGAAGTACTTCCGCAAATGGTAATCTGAACAATCAACGTCCTCAGTCAAATCGTGAATATCATGCAGCAGGAAATCGTAACCAATCGAATCCAAGTTATGGTCAACAACAACGACCACAACAGTATGATATGAACAGACAACAGAGCGGCGGAGGAAGCAGACAGCCAAATTATGCTGGTCGTATGAATCAACCAACCCCATACAATCGTCCGTCGATGAATAATAATTCAGCGCCGCGCGTAAGCAATGTGGGTATGAGATCTCCATCTATGGGTGCTCCGTCTATGTCTCGTCCAGTAATGGCTCAGGCTATGGGTGCGCCTAGTGGTGGACAAAGAAGAGGTAGGTAATTATTGCGCTTGGTAAGTAATCAACAAATATGGCGGGTTTCAGTAACAGGAATGTTACCCCCGCTATATCTTTAAAGCTCGTCATTTTAATAGAGAAGAATCGTCTACGTAAGTAGAATGAACGATTCTCCAATGGTTGGCTTTAACGGTATAGAGTTACATAGAAGTCCTTGACTTATATGTCTTAGTATGATATAATAGCAAAGTTAATAAATAATCACACATATATGAAAAATACAGCAAAAATAATTATGTTCGGTGCCGCATTCTTCATCGCAAGCTTTTTTGCGTACGGAAGTCATGCACAAGCAAGCACTGTTTTTAATACGAATTCAAAAGACTATGCAACAGTCGAAGTTTCTAACTACACACAGAATCCTGGGTGTACTTCATGTTGGAGTTCTTCAGTTAATGCAAACCCTGGAGACGTTGTCTCTGTGGAAATTTATTATCACAATACTGGAAGTGAAGCAGCACAGAATACACTCATCAAGCTTTCTCCACAATCAACCGGCCAGGTAAATTCTCAAACATTTTCAGGCGGAGTTGTTGCTAATAATGCAGGTTACGTTTCTGGATCTGCGACAATCAATCTTTCAAGTCCACAAACATTTACATATATTCCAGGCACCACACGTTGGTACGCTGACAATCAAAATTCTTCAGCAAGTACACTCTTGAGTGGCCAGAATGGTTCTGAGGCATTCAGTGGTGGATTGAGTCTTGGTACAATCGGATCAGTCCTCGATTGTCCAAATACAAATTCATTTTGTCATCAAGGAGTTGTTGTCTTTCGTTTCCAAGTGGGTGTTACACAAGCACCACAGCCATGTGTGATCAATAGCTTTACTGCAAATGGATCTACTGGTTCAACAACTATCTCACAGGGAAGTGCTGCAACACTTGCATGGTCAACATCGAATTGTACCGCAGCAACTATTTCTCCATATATTGGTACGGTTGTAACGAACGGCACGGTAAGTACTGGTTCGCTTTCAAATTCTGTAACCTATATTCTTTCAGCTACTGGAAATACTGGTAGTCCAACAAGCCAGGTGACGGTATATACGAATCAAGTTCAACAACAGCCATGTGTGATCAATAGCTTTACTGCATCACCATCATCTATTGCTCAATACTCATCATCAACACTTGCATGGTCAACATCTAATTGTACCTCTGCATCGATCTCAAATATCGGTGTTGTAAATACCAGTGGTAGTACTTCAACTGGTTCACTTTCAAACACGATGACCTACACACTGACGGCTTCTGGAAATTCTGGAAACCCATCAAGTCAGGTGACTGTATCTGTGAATCAAATACAGCAGCAGTACTGTACTATCAATAGTTTCTACGCATCACCATCATCAATCAATCAGTATGATTCCGCTACGCTATACTGGTCTACCAATAATTGTACTTCTGCATCAATCTCAAACATTGGTACAGTAAATACCAACGGTAGTACTTCAACTGGTTCACTTTCAAACACGATGACGTATACGCTTACTGCGTACGGACAAAACGGTAATCCGTCTTCATCAACTACGGTATATGTAAACCAAAATCAACAGCAAAATTATTGTACAATCAATAGTTTCTACGCATCACCATCATCACTCAGTCAGCCAGGGTACTCAACACTGTACTGGTCTACAAACAACTGTACTTCAGTTTCAATTTCAAACGTTGGTTCTGTAAATACAAATGGTAGCGTTTCAACTGGATATATTTCAAATACCACCACATTCATGTTGACTGCGTATGGTAATAACGGAACACAGAATAGTTCTACGACTGTTTCAGTAAATAATGTAAATGTTGGGAACTTGAGTGTCGCGACAACAGTTGCTACCTCAATCACCAAGTCATCTGCTCGTATTCATGGTCTTGTAACCAATTCAACAAACCAGAATGCAACAGGATGGTTTGAATATGGAACCTCAACTGGTCTTGGTCTTACGACTAATACACAATCACTTGGCTCAACGAGTTCACTTGATATGGGGCAAAATATCAATGGTCTCACATCTAATACAACCTATTATTTCCGAGCAGTGGCGCAAGGATACAATGGCAGTATTGTTCGCGGAAACATTGAAAGCTTTACGACACTTGAACCATCATCAAACATTGTGTACGTCACTAACAACAACACTACGGTAAATGGTGGGGGAGCGCAGTCACTCGTAGCGCTTACGATTACAACTCCATTCTCAACTGTTCGCCCTGGTGATAGTGTCTCTTATATTGTTACCTACACAAACATTTCAAAAACAATTCTTTCAAATACGGTGCTTAATGTGAAGTTGCCACAGGCAGTAGATTTCACTGGTTCATCAGCTGGTCTCTTCTCAAATGATGATCATTCATTGACCTGGACGATTGGAACATTAAATCCAAAAGATACTGGTACAGTGACTATTCAAGGAATGGTTAATAACAAAGGCGAAAATCACGACACATTAATTACTACTGCAACATTGACTTACACACTTCCTGGTGGAGCTCAAGATACTGCAATTGCGTACGCAACTCAGACAGTAAATAATGGTAGTGTGCTTGGAGCATTTGCGCTCGGTGCTGGATTTTTCCCAGGACTACTTCTTATCTTGCTCATCATCCTCATCATTATCTTGCTCATGTACTTTACCCGACGCCGATACGCAGCAGATCAGCATCATAGTGGTCCACCGATGCCACCACCGCATCATTAATTAATTACATAATGCCTATGTAGCGCAGTCGCTCAAAACCTCGAGACTTTAAATCTCGGGGTTTTGTTATTTTTGAGTTTGTGATAAATTCACTCCATGAGAAAAGAATTTACTCAAAAAGAAATAGAAACTGTTGCGAAAGAAGTGCTTTCGTTGATTGATTCACAAAAAACGGGTACAGGCGCAACAGTGGTTGCGCTCTCGGGAGATCTGGGGGCAGGAAAGACAACCCTAACTCAGAATATCGCAGGGTTGCTTGGGGTTGCTGAAAATGTCATTTCACCCACGTTTGTACTCATGAAGCAATACAAAATAGAGCATATCCGATACAAAGTACTTGTGCATATTGATGCCTATCGATTTGATCATTCGAATGAATTACTTAAACTGGGGTGGAATGAGTTACTCTCAAACCCTAAAAATTTGGTATTGATTGAGTGGCCAGAACGGGTGGCGGATATCATACCTGTTGATGCGATTCGGCTCACTCTTTCCCATAAAGACGAAGAAACACGTTCCATTGACATTTTGTAGTTAAAGAGTAGAGTTTAGAAAAATTCAACCATAAAATTCTTTAAAGATGAAAACTTGTATTTCAGTAATAATGAATAGGATAAAAAAATTTCCTAATCCAATTTTAGATACTCACTTTTATGCGATGCCTGTCGCTTTCATTACTTGCATATCACTTATTGCAACACTCTTTTTCGAGGCTCAGAAAGTTTTTTGGATGAGCACGCTGTCTCTACTTATTTGTATAGTGGGCGCATTCTATATGGCAATGGCGTTTTTAGCGGATATCTAAAATATTAAAATTAATTGAAAAATAACCGCCCCCTAAAAGGCGGTTTAACTTTGCCTGAGGTGCTATAATCAGTCTAATGGCTAAGGAAAAAACCTCAAAAAATAAGCGATTAGTCTTGCTTGATTCTCACGCAATTATTCATCGGGCGTACCATGCCTTGCCGGACTTCATGTCTTCCAAAGGCGAGCCCACAGGGGCACTCTATGGCCTTTCAACGATGCTCATGAAGATTATTACCGATCTGAAGCCAGATTACATTGTGGCCTGTTATGATCTTCCACAGAAGACCTTTCGGCATGAGACATATGAAGGGTATAAAGCGGGTCGTGTAAAAGCTGACCCTGCGTTAGTGACTCAACTACAAACATCTCGCAAAATATTTGAAGTTTTTAATATTCCGATTTATGACGCTCCTGGATTTGAAGCCGACGATATTTTGGGTACCATCGTTTCCAAGCTTTCAAAAGATAAAAGTACCGATATTGTCATTGCCTCAGGTGATATGGATACGCTCCAGCTTGTTGATAATAAGAAAGTCCAAGTATTCACATTAAAAAAAGGATTGAATGATACTGTCACATATGATGAAGAGGCTGTAGTTGCGCGGTTTGGTTTCAAGCCAGAATTTTTACCAGACTACAAAGGGCTTCGTGGGGATCCATCTGATAACATTATTGGCATCAAAGGTATTGGAGAAAAAACAGCAAGCATTTTAATTACAGAATTTGGTACGATCGAAAATTTATACAAAGCACTCAAGAAAGACAAAACACAATTTAAAAAATTGGGTATCACTGATCGTATTGTGGGGCTTTTGGAGGAAGGGGAAGAGGAGGCACTCTTTTCAAAAACTCTAGCAACGATTCGTCGTGATGCGCCCATTGATTTTGTATTACCCTCGAAAGAATTTCTTGAGAGTTTGGATATTAATAAAATTGAAACGCTTTTTACGGAATTAGAATTTCGAAGTTTGGGTGGCCGCCTCCGTGCGCTTCTCGGGAATAACACTACGGCAGCTATCCCTGAAATTCCTCATGAGAAAAATGATCCAATGGAGGTTAAGAAATTAGCGCTTGGTCTTTCAGTATTGAATTCTGAAATGAGCAATCCGACAGAAGAAGACATTATTCATTTTGGCGGATCAAAGACTTTTGAAGAAGCGAAGAAAAAAATACTTGCGGAAATCAAAGAAAAAAATCTCTCATATGTGTATGAAGATATCGAGCTCGCAATATTGCCTATCATAGAATCAATGCAAAACTATGGAGTAAAAGTTGATGTTGCGTATTTAAAGAAACTCTCAACAGATTACCATCGAGAGCTTTCACTACTTGAGAAAAAAATATGGGATTTTGCTGGTAGGGAATTTAACGTTAATTCACCAAAACAATTGGGCGAGATCCTATTTGATGAAATGAAACTTTTGCCTGAAACCGGTACTCGAATGAAAAAGACAGCAGGTGGCGCACGGAGCACCAAAGAAAGCGAACTTGAGAAATTGCGCGGAGCACATCCGATTGTTGATGAACTCTTTAAGTATCGAGAACTGCAAAAACTGCTTTCGACGTATATAGATACTCTGCCAGAGCTCGTTGATGAGCATGGCCGAATCCATGCGAAGTTCAATCAGATTGGTGCGGCAACAGGACGATTTTCTTCACAAGATCCAAACCTCCAAAATATTCCAATTAAAAGTGAACTCGGTAAGAAAATTCGAGATGCTTTTGTGGCAGAAAAAGGATATAAACTTATCTCGTTTGATTACTCGCAAATCGAATTACGTGTTGCGGCGCTCATGTCTGGTGATGAATATTTGATTCGAGTGTTTGAAGAAGGGAAGGACGTGCACTCAGCCGTTGCTTCAAGAGTCTTTGGTGTGCCAGAGGACAAGGTGACACATGAAATGCGACGTCGTGCGAAAGTGATCAATTTCGGTATTCTCTATGGTATGGGCGTGACAGCGCTCCAACAAAATCTTGGTACAAATCGAAAAGAGGCTCAAGAGTTCTATGATAATTATTTTATACAATTTCCATCTATCTCCGGGTATCTTGAGGGGGAAATTGCCTTTGCTAAAAAACATGGCTACACGGAAACGCTTTTTGGCCGTCGCAGGTACTTCCCTGGGCTTCGCTCACCACTGCCATATATCCGTGCGATGGCTGAGCGCATGGCCATCAATGCGCCACTACAGGGTACCGCAGCTGATTGTATCAAGATTGCCATCCGTGAAGCTGATCAGGCTCTTCGCAATGAGCGCTTAATCGATAAGGCTCACCTGATTCTTCAGGTTCATGATGAATTGGTTTTTGAAGTCGAGGAATCTGTATTGCCACAGGTGTCGGTATTAGTTGAAAATGTAATGAAAAATGTCCTTCCTCGTGAATTTTTGAAAAACAAAAAACCAGTTCCGCTTGAGGTGCATGTGTCAGCGGGGGATAACTGGGGTGAATTAAAATAGTTGCTTTTGTTAGCTAAATGCATACAATAAAAAACATGGAACAAACTAATCCTACGGACGGACAAAAAACACATACTAAATTCGATGACTTCAGAGTGCATCACGTACTCGCATATTCTTATAGTGTGTATTTCACAGCGCTTATTGTAGGGCTCCTTGCTGATATGGTAATTAAGGTGCCACATGGAATACCGTTCTCACCATTTGTTGGATTCATCTTCCTTCTTTTGGGAACTGTATTTGTCGTCTGGGCTCAGAGCACTTCACAAAAAACACACAAACCACGAACACAGGAATCAACACTTTCAATGAGTCAGTTTGCGCAAGGTCCATATGTGATCTCGCGCAGTCCAACACATGTCGGATTATTTTTTCTTCTTTTTGGGTTAGGACTCCTTATGAATTCTCTCATTATTTTATTGGTTGCAATACTTGCACTCTTTTTGACACGATTTATTTTTATTACAAAAGAAGAAAAGCTATTGGAAGAAAAATACGGGCAACACTATTTGGAATATAAAAATTCTAAAAAGTTCTGGCTCTAATATATGTAGCTCTATCCCTGTATGCTTTATCTCATCTACGGTTCGGATCAACAAAAAAGAAAACAGCAGTACGAAAAAATTCTCAGTGATCTTTCGCGCACCATGAATACTGGTGCACCTCTTCGTATGGATGCATCATCGTTTGATCAGGCGGTCATAGAAGAGTATGCACGCGGAACTAAATTATTTTCTGGAACCTCAGTTTTTATTATTGATGCGGTTATTAAGAACGAAGAAATTTTTTCATTTCTTTCTAAACTATTACCCGCATGTGTTGCTTCAGATTCAGCGTTCATATTTCTTGAAGAGAAGGTGAACAAAGACGTCATAGAAAAATTTAAGAAAGCGAAAGTGGTGATTCTTGAAGAAGCTGTCCAGAGGGCTGATAAAAAAATGGCGTTCAATATTTTTACACTCGCTGATGCTTTTGGATCTCGTGATAAAAAAAATGCATGGGTCTTGTATGAACGAGCACAAATTGAAAATCTAAGCCCAGAAGAAATTCATGGTGTTTTATTTTGGCAAGTAAAAAATATTTTGATTGCAAAAAAAGATGGTAGTGCTGGCGGGGGAGGAATGAGCCCGTTCGCATATTCAAAAGCAAAAACGTTTGCGAAGAATTTTGAAGTGGATGAGCTTGAACGAATTTCAAAAAATCTTATCAGTATAAGTCACGAAGCACATCGGGGATTGCGCGACTTTGCGGTATCACTTGAAGAGCTTATTCTCACTGAGCTTTAAACTGAAAATAATAGGAAATAAAAAAGAGCCTTCGTTTCGGTGCGCACACTGTGTGCAACAAAACGAAGGCTCTTTGACCTTGTAGAGAGGTACATTCCAAACACCATTGTTTGGATAAATAACAGAAGGAACGAAATTAATAATTTTTTCGTATAAACTTTTTCGATGAATTTTGTGGCCCTAAGCGGGTCGCCTCAAAAAGCATATAACAATTATTCTGGTATGTATTATAGTGCTATTCAATCAATCTGTCGCGACTTTCGTGTGGATAACTTAATTATTTTCTGAAATAGCTTTCCTGTGTAAGGGTAAAATACGTATCAGTACATAAACAAAAAAAGCACCTCAGTGCTTTTTTCTAGTCCGCCCGGCAGGAATCGAACCTGCGACCCTCTCCTTAAAAGGGAGCTGCTCTACCGACTGAGCTACGGGCGGGAAATGTTTTGAAGAGACGTCCTCAAAATATGGTACACTCAAAAATACCATACTAAACCATAAAAATCAATTCTTTATGAAACAGCGACAATCGATTCTTATTCTTGATAATGTGCGGAGCGTCTACAATGTTGGCGCTATTTTTAGAACCGCTGAAGCTGCTGGTATTTCAAAAATATATCTCATCGGATACACACCGACACCAGTGGATCGATTTGGTCGTGAACGTGGTGATGTTGCAAAAGCAGCGCTCGGCGCACAAAAAATGATTCAGTGGGAAAAGAAAGAAAAAAGTATTCCATTGATTCGCGCACTTCAGAAAGACGGATTTACGGTCATTGCAATCGAGCAAGATAAAAAATCTGTTGACTACAAAAAAGTAAAACCAAAATTAAAGACCGCGTTCATTTTAGGCAATGAAGTAAGCGGTCTTTCAAAAACAGTACTTGATGAGGTTGATGTAATTTCAGAAATTCCAATGCAGGGAAGAAAGGAATCTCTCAATGTTTCAGTTTCAACTGGAATTGCTATTTTTCGAATCTTGAATATTTAATATTCTATTCAAATCGAATACTTCGAAACATTGTCACTGCGTCTATTTCTTGTTCACGAGTTAAATTAATTCCGGTGATGAGTAGTTTATTTCCGTTTGAAAGATTTGGAAAGTACACTCCAGTTGTTGTGCCATTTTTATCTCGTGGTACAACAATGATGGCATTTTTCCCATCGATCGTTTCGTTGCGAACCATTGTGTGTGGATCAGTGCCATCACCTAATGTATTTGCAAATACTCCATATTGGAAAAATAAATTTGTGGTGCCGTCAGTAAGCTGGCCGAGGTATAAGTTATTACTGAAAATTTTCACAAAATGCCACTCCAGCGGAATCATAATACTGAAATATTGTGTTTCTGTTTTTTTCCAATTTACTGGTGTTGGTGGTGTAGCGATTGTTCCATCCGGTCCATAAATTTCACCAGTATCGAGTGGTGCTGGTGGTTTGATAAATGGGCCACCGGTTCTTCCACTTTCTGCACCACCCATAAAAAACCAGATAAGCCAAATGACGGCGAGAATGCCGACGAGCCACTTAAAATGTCCTCCTGCTGTTGTTGGTCCCATACAATTTAAAAATAATTTTTAATAAATAAATTTTAATTTTGGCAGTGTTTTATACGCAATTATTTTTATAGTTTTTGATGCTCTGAACAAAAATGTGCACTGCGTCCGCCAACCATCTTTCGTAGTATAACACCCTTGCAGCCGGGCTTGCCACATACTTCTCCTGTTCTTCTGTATACGTTATGGTGGTGGTGAAATTCACCACGAACGCCGTGGATGTTGCGGTAATCACTTGTTGAGTCTCCACCGAAATCGATTCCTTTTGAGAGTGTCGCTTTCATGGCGTCAAACATTGCATCAAATTTTATTAGAGAGATATTTTTCACGCGTTCTTCGGGGTGAATACCAGAAATCCAAAGAATCTCATCGGAATAGATATTCCCGACACCAGCAATAATACTCTGATCCATAAGCACCTGTTTTATTTTTCCGGTTGGTTTTTGAGAAAGTCGTTCCATCATCTTTTGTTTGGTGAAGAGTGGGTCGAGTGGCTCAGGACCCATACCTATGAGGTGTGTACTTTGAGCGAGTTCTTTTGTTGGTACGAGTGTTATCTTTCCAAATTTGCGTGAATCACAGAATACGAGGTGGCGTATTGAATCATTGAAGGGAAGTGCGGGGTCGTTTAATGTAAATACAACGTGGATGAACCGATTGAATGGATCACGCAATGCTTCGTTTTTTTCTTCGGTATGTGGTACCCATTTGTTTTTTGTTGCATCGTAATCATAGCGACCGAACAGTAAGTGTCCGGTCATTTTCATATGTATGAGAATCGTGACGTCTTTTTCGAGGTGGATCAAGATGTTTTTCCCTCGACGGCTCACGTCGAGGATTCGCTTACCTACAACCTTATCCTT